>CAYTWC010000380.1:0-2072 GCA_964441975.1 uncultured Acidimicrobiaceae bacterium
GAGACCGCCAAGACGCTGACACAGTTCCTGTTCGGAGACGAGTCCGCCCTCATCCAGATCGACATGTCCGAGTACATGGAGAAGCACGCCGTCAGCAGACTGGTCGGTTCTCCTCCCGGGTACGTCGGGTACGACGAGGGTGGTCAGCTCACCGAAGCCGTTCGCCGGAAGCCGTTCTCGGTCGTGCTCTTCGACGAGATCGAAAAGGCACATCCCGATGTGTTCAACATCCTCCTGCAGATTCTCGAGGACGGTCGACTCACCGACTCCCAGGGCCGGACGGTCGATTTCAAGAACACGGTCATCATCATGACGTCCAACCTCGGGACGGCCGAACTGCGCAAGAAGGCGATCGGGTTTGCTTCAGCTGACGCCGAAGCCGACTACGACAAGATGCGGATGAAGGTGCTTGAGAGCCTCAAGACCCAGTTCCGCCCGGAGTTCCTCAACAGGATCGACGAGACAATCGTCTTCCATGAGCTCACGCTCGACGAGGTGAAGCAGATCGTGGATCTTCTGCTCACGCGGGTTCGGACCCAGCTCGAGTCCCAGGCACTCGATCTCGTCCTCACCGACGCCGCCAAAGAACTGCTTGCGACGAAGGGGTACGACCCTCAGCTCGGTGCACGGCCGCTCCGTCGGGCCATCCAGAGGATGCTCGAAGACCCGATCTCGGAGAAGGTGTTGTTCAACGAATTCCCGGCCGGGAGCACCGTGCTCGTTTCCGTGAGCGAGGACGACCCCGAGACGCTCGATTTCGAGTCGATCGAGGCACCCGACAAACCGCCTGTCGAACTCGCTGAGAACTAGAGCGTCGACACCGGCCGCTCGGCTCTGAATCCGATCTTGGTGCGCGGTTTCGCGTTTCGAGCACCGGTTTCCCCGTCGTTGTGCACCGACCGTGCTCGACCGGATCCTGTTCGAATTCGACTCGGTCGCGAGAAGTTCCGAGGTGCGTCCCATTAGACTGCGCATGTCGCCGTTCGGAGGACCACTGGGTCCCTCCGACGGTAATTCTCAAGTAACTCGAAACGAAAGGGTGCATTATGCGCTCAGGATTCAAGCGCCGGGGTGCGGTCCTCGTATTGCTTCTCGTCCTTGCAATGGTTGCTGCTGCGTGTAGCAGCGACGATGGTGGAGACACCACGACCACAGCTGGTGGAGACACCACGACGACCGAGGCAATGGAGCCAAACCCCAACGCAGTCAAGACGTGTCTGGTCACTGACCTCGCAGGTGTTGACGACCGCAGCTTCAACGCAAGCGCGTGGGAAGGTGTCCAGAACGCTGTCACTGACGGCTGGGCAACAGAAGACTCGTTCTTCCTCGAGTCGACGGACGCCTCCGACTGGCAGCCGAACATCGACCAGATGGTCGAGCAGGACTGTGAGCACATCGTGACGGTCGGCTTCGCGCTCGGTGAGGTCACGGCGATCAACGCTCAGGCCTACCCTGACATCACATGGACGATGATCGACAACGTCCTGACGGACGAGAACTTCGCACCGCTTGCTCTGCCGAACGTGCGTGAGCTCGTCTACCAGACGGACGAGGCTGCGTATGCGGCTGGCTACCTCGCAGCCGGTGTCTCCGAGACCGGTGTCGTCTGCACCTACGGTGGTGCCAACTTCCCGACGGTCTCCATCTTCATGGATGGATTCACCCGTGGCGTTGAGTACTACAACGAGGTCAAGGGCACATCCGTCGAGGTCAAGGGCTGGGACGTCGAGGCCGCTGATGGTCTGTTCACCGGAAGCTTCACGGACATGGAACTCGCACGTTCCACGGCCGAGAGCCTCTTCCAGGAGAACTGCGACATGATCATCCCGGTCGGTGGCGCCATCAACCTGCCTGCAGGTGATGTCATCAACGATCAGGGCCTCAACGCCGCAATGATCGGTGTGGATGCGGACGCCTACTTCGCAATGCCTGAGCAGTACCAGCCGGTGTGGCTGACGACCGTCGAGAAGGCGATCGCTCCGTTCATCACGCTTGCTGTCCAGCAGCAGGTCGAGGGCTCGTGGACCTCGGGTTCGTTCGTCGGAACGCTTGAGAACGACGGTGTCGTGCTT
>CAYTWC010000381.1:0-2067 GCA_964441975.1 uncultured Acidimicrobiaceae bacterium
CCAGCGGGCACGACTGAAGGGGGCACGGATCATCATCTGTCCGGCATCCGTGGTCGATTTCCCGAAACCGACGTCGGTCGCCGGTCGGTGGAAGGACGAAGCAAGTCGTATCCGCTCGATGATGAAGGTGTACTCGGTCCTGACCCTTCTCTGGACGCTGCCGCTCGATTTCCTGATCGGTGTCGTCGAGGCGATCGTGTCGATATTCCTCGGCCGATGGCTCGTGTTCGACTTCGTCAAGGCATGGATCTGGAACCTCGTCGTGCTCCCGTCGACGATCTCCGCGCGGCTAGCTGCACGCCGAGGGCGCGTCAGTGGTGACGCAGAACTGTTCCGGTTCCAGCGCCGCGGGAGTGTGCGGGTGTCGCGCCTCTCCAAGGCAGTCGCCTCCGGACTCCGGAAACGTCTGCCGGGTGACGACCGGTTGACGGTCGATTCGATCGGGAGTGACCTCCGGCAGCCGGCGTTCGTCGTCGGTGTGCTCGCCGTGATCTTCGTTCTGCTGTCATCTCGCAACATCTGGTCCGATGGGCTTCCCAGCGTCGGGTTCACTCTGCCTTTCCCTGTGGACGGCTGGGACGCTCTCGCCGGCTACGCGGGTGGCTGGAATCCGGCGGGACTCGGCAGTCCCGATCAACTACGCCCGCTGCTCGCTGTTTCAGGCCTCGCAAAGGTGGTGACGCTGAATGCCGCGATCCTCGCCGAATATGTCCTGATCGCAGGGGCGATGCTCTCGGGAATCTGGGGCATGACACGCCTGTTGCGGACGTGGTCGATCCCGGCAGCACCCGCGCTGATCGCCGGCGTCGTGTACGTCGCGGGCCCGACTGCCCAGGGCATCGGTGGCAACACCTACATCGGGACGGTCATCGCGCTCGGGGTCTTGCCATGGGCACTGCGTGCTTGCCTCGCTCCGCTCGCCGACGGTATCTGGAACGGTGTGGTTCGGGCGGCCGGTGCGGTGCTGGTGTTCGGCGTTCTTGGCGCATTGTCGCCACTGATGCTGCTTGTGCCGGTGCCCGTCCTGGTGCTCTACGCCCTCGTGCGCCTCACCAACGCCCGCGCGTGGCTCGCGGTCATCATCGCCCTGATCGGTACTGCAGGCGGTGCGCTGCTGCTCAGTCCCTGGATCTGGCAGGCGGCGATGGTCGGTATCGCAAAGAACGGATATGCGTTCTGGAACGTAGCGCCGTTCATCGCAGTCGCGGGCGGAATTGCGGTGGCAGCCGCCGTCGTCGGCGCTCGCAAGGAACTCGGACCCATTGCAGGGTGGGGTGCGGTGATCGCAGCCGCAGGGTTCCTCGGTTCACGCGCAGGGGACTTCGGCTTCGGCACCGAGTTCGAGTCCGTGTCGCTCGCTGTCGCGGGACTCGGGCTCTCGATAGCGATTGCGATCGTCGCTGAATCGGTCATCGCCACGGACGTGGTTCCTTGGCGTCGAGCGGTCCTTGCGGTTGGTGCGGTCGGTGCGTCGCTCCTCGTCGTCGGGTCGCTGACGATCATCCTCGGTGGTCGGTCGGGCCTTCCCCAAGATGAGCTTCAGGAAACACTTGCGTTCACGCAGGCGCGCGAGGGCGAAGCCGAGATCTCACGGGTGCTCCTCGTCGGTCCCGCCGACCTGATGCCTGGCGACGCCAGGTTCGTGCAGTCAGGTGCCTATCGGGTCGTATCAGCGACCGGTCCGGACTTGGGTGAAGCGCGATTGTCGCCGCGGCTCGGGTTCGACGATCTCCTCGAGTCGAAGCTGTCGGCGATCATCGCAGGGGATACGAGACGTGCTGGTGGCGAACTCGCCGCCTTCGGTATCCGTTGGATCGTCGTGCTCGGCGACAGCGATGGGAACGATGCGGATCCGTCCTCCCTCGCATGGCGCAACGTCTTCGCTGGGCAGCTCGATCTCTTGCCGCTGTCATCGACGACTGGGAACGCCATCTTCGTATCCGAGGAAGCTGACGTATCAAGAGCCCTGACAACCGGGTTCGACGCGTGGCCGAGAATCGGATGGGACTACGTCGGGGAGCCTCAACCGGGCAGACGCGTCTTCGTCGCCGAGAACGCCGATCCGGG
>CAYTWC010000382.1:0-2061 GCA_964441975.1 uncultured Acidimicrobiaceae bacterium
ACTGTCGTCGACGCCCTCCTGATCACGAAGGACGACAACGGCGATGTCGACTTCCTCGAGTTCGACCAGATCGACGAGAACGAGGATGTTGCGGCCCTCGGCCAATTCGTGGGCGACACCCTCGACCTCCTCTCGGACGAGGATGCAGAGACATTCGCCGATGCGCTCGAACCCGGATCGTCCGCCGCTGCGCTCGTATTCGAACACACGTGGTTCAAGCCGCTTCGAGACGAGCTGTTCGACTCCGGCGGTGTGCTGATCGCGGACATGCGCATCCCGGGACTGGTCGTCGAAGAAGTGATGGCCGAAGTCGAAGCACTCGCAGCCGAATAGACCAAGGAGACACAAATGCCACGACGTATGGGACGTAGAGGACTGGTAGGCACGATGGCGACCACCGCGGTCGTAGCCGGTACCGCAACCGCCGTACACGGATCGATGACCGATCGGCGCGAGAGCAAGAAGCAGGCGGCGTACGACCAGCAGGCGACACAGCAGGCGGCGGCGGAGTCGCAGGTTCAGCTCGCTCAGATGCAGGCTGAGATGGATGCGCTGAAGGCACAACAGGCGGCCGCGGCAGCGCCTGCCCCGGCACCGGCAGCTGCTCCGGCTGCGGGCGGAAGCGACCTGATGTCCGAGCTCGAAAAGCTCGCCGAGATGAAAGGCGCGGGAATCCTCACCGAGGAGGAGTTCGCTGCAGCCAAGGCACGTCTGCTCGCATAGAGCTGTGTTCGATTCGGAAGTGGGGACAGGGGTTCGCTCCTGTCCCTCTTCTGTTGGTGACGTGATGCAACGGCACGTCGCCGTCGATAGGGTGCAACCGATATGTCCATCGTTGACGCAACCATGATGCGAGTGATCGCCCAGGTGCCAGGGGTACCCGACGACATCGGCGACCTCGTCGACACCGAGGGTGTCACCGGCTGGGACCTCTTGTGGGCCGTCTCGACCCTGATCGTCGCGTTCGTCCTCGGTCGCATCGCCCGTTCGATGATGCGGCGGTATGGACGGCGCGCCGGTCTCCCGCCCAACATCATCGACCTGCTCGGAACCGTGGTCGGCTGGTCGGTCGTAGCCATCGGTGCGGTCCTCGCGCTGACGTTCGTCGGACTCGATGTGGCGCCGCTGTGGGTGATGATCATCTTCATCATCGTGATCTTCGTCATCGGAGGAAGGTCACTGCTCGAAGCGTTTGGTGCAGGTGTGCTGCTCCAGTCACGATCACCGTTCGAACCAGGGGACTTCGTGAAGCTCGGGGACCACAGTGGGGTCGTCGTCGAAGTGAACTCGCGGGTGGTGATCGTCGATTCAATCGACGGCCGACGGCTGTTCATCCCCAACACGACGGTGCTCGCCGGGACGATCGAGAACCTCACGCATCGCAAACTCCGCATGAGCACCTTGACCCTTGACGTCGAGTACGGCACCGACCTCGACCGGGCGATCGAGCTTGCGGAAGCATCAGCGGCGGACGTCGACCTGGTCCTCCCGAGACCGGCACCGCAGGCGCTCGTGTCCGGTTTCGGCTCGTCATCGGTGCAGATCGACTACCGCTTCTGGCACGAGGCCACCCTGATCGACGAATGGAACGCGGTCGACGCCGCTGCCCGGGCCGTCTACCGGTCGTTCTACGACAACGGCATCGTCTTCGCCTTCCCCAACACCACCCTCTGGTGGGGCGACGACGACACCGACACCGACGACGCGGAATAGCGAGAACCCCCCCTAAAGGGAGGACGCGTTCGACGCCCCCCAAGAAAACGGGTCCCCCCTTCCGGGGGGGACGGCAGAAGAGCGGAGCGATGATGCAGGGGGGCGTGCGTGCCGATGGATCCGAGCGTGGATGTGGGAGCCCCCCTGGCTCGGGCTGTGCCCTCGCCCGTCCCCCTGAAGGGAGGACGCGTTTGAATGTGCCCTCGACCGTCCCCCCTCAACGGAGAACGCGTTTGACGCACCCAACAAAGGAAAGACAGGGAGGACGCGTTTGATGCACGCAAAAACAAACGGGTCCCCCCTTCAGGGGGGACGGCAGAGCAGGCCGAATCGCCAGATTCGGCATCG
>CAYTWC010000383.1:0-1518 GCA_964441975.1 uncultured Acidimicrobiaceae bacterium
TGGGAGATCGGAGTGACCGTGTTCGGATTCGTCGCAACCGACGCCGCGGGCAACATCGGTTCCGCGTCGATGGAGATCGTGCGGGATGCGCCACGTCCGACGACGACCACGACGAAACCGCGGTCGACGACGACGACCACGGATGCCAAGACATGGGAGTTCACCGCCCACAACACGTACGGGTTCTGTGCGGAGGACCCTCCGTACGACATCTTCCATGGAACCGGGAAACCGGGTACCGAGATCAGTGTCACCAGTGAGTACGGCGGTGGAGGGGCCGTCGTCGGAGAGAACGGTCGTTGGGAGGTCAAGGTGTTCTTCCCGGAGGCACCCAAGAACGTGGAGTTCGCTGTCAAAGTGACCGACTTCACCGGCGCCCGCAAGACGTTCACCTTCGTCCACACCGAGTAGTGCTCCGGCCGCGCGGTGTGCTGGCACACAGCCGACCCTAGATTGCCAGCCAATGGAATGGCCGTTGGTAGGGCGAGAGGCTGAGCTTTCTGCAGTTGACGTGGCGTTGTCGCAGCGTTCCGGCATCGCCATTCTGGGTTCTGCGGGCGCAGGCAAGAGTCGCATTCTTGACGAGGTTGCTCGATCCGCGGATCGAGACCGGAGTGTCGTCAGGGTGTTCGCCTCCGAGGCGGCAGCGTCGGTCCCGTTCGGTGCGTTCGTGGATCTCGTCCCCCAGGATCCGACCGAGGATCGGCTGGGGATGCTCGCTGCTGCCCTCCAGTCGCTTGATGGTCGCCGCGTGGCGACGTCAACCGTGCTGATCATCGACGACGCCCATCATCTCGATCCGTTGTCGGTTGCGTTCGTGGTGATGGCTGCTCAACGTGACGGCATCAGCGTTCTGTTGTCGATCCGAACAGGTGAGCCCGTCCCCGAGGACTTGGTCTCGCTGTGGTCCAGCGGGAAGATCGCCCGACTGGACGTCGGTCCGCTACGGGACGACGACATATCCCGCCTGATCGATACGGTGCACCCCGAAATCGGGCCACAGCTGGCCGCTGATCTGATCAGGGTCGCACACGGCAATCCACTGGTGCTCCGCGAGCTGCTCGAATCGGTACCGAGGACGGAGGCACCCGACACCCCTCTCATCACCGAGGTAATTGCATCCCCCAGACTGGCCGATTTGGTCGCGTCACGGCTCGATCGTCTGAGCGGTGAGGTGCGCCTTGCGATGGATGTCGTATCGGTCGGGACTCCGATTCCGCTGATCGTCGCCGCATCGGCATTCGAGTCGCCGATCTGGGATGAGCTCCAAGCCGGTGGCTTCGTCGACATCGATGAGACGGTCCGACCCTCGCACCCGCTCTACGGCGAGGTGCTTCGACAGCACCTCAATGGTTTTCGGCGGAAGGCAGCACTCAGACACCTGGTCGATGCATCGATTAACGGGGCAACGAACAGGATCCACGATGATGTCGACCCCGTTCGGGTGGCTCTGTGGCAACGTGCCTGCGGTGAGGATGTGGACTCGGGTCTCACTGTCGTCGGTGCTGAGATGGCGCT
>CAYTWC010000383.1:1528-2061 GCA_964441975.1 uncultured Acidimicrobiaceae bacterium
GGCACGACCCGATGCTCGCGTGTGAGCTGGCTGAGTCGGTGATCGACACGGAACCGAGCGCCGCCATCGTGGTCGGGCGAGCGCTCAGCTATCAGAACAGGCACGAGGAGGCGGAGCAGGCGTTTGCGGAGGCTGCTGCGCGGCTCGGTCCCGACGCTTCCGAGTCAGCGGTCATCGGGTTGGCGATCGGGCGTGCACAGAACCTGACTTTCGGACTCCACCGCCCCGCTGATGCGAGTTCGGTTCTCGCCGAAGCCATCGAGTCGATTCAATCGGAACAAGGCGTGGCACGACTCCGCAACGAAAACGCTGTCGTTCTTGCGGCAGTCGGCGATCTGTCGGGGGCGATCGCCGAGTGCCGTTCGGTCGTTGCCGTCGCAGGGCTCGACGACGTGACCAGGTGCGCGTCTTTCGTCACGCTCACCGTGGCGTTGACCATGCTCGGCGACGCGGACGGGACGCTCTCCCTCGCAGACGACGCGCTCCAGAGCGCCATGCGATCATCCGACCAGCTGCCATTTGCCGTCGGGCAG
>CAYTWC010000384.1:0-2058 GCA_964441975.1 uncultured Acidimicrobiaceae bacterium
CGCCAGTATCCATCACTTAGAAGCAGGGCCATCGATACGGCGGCGACGAGATACGGAGGTGCACCTCCGTGGCTCCGGCATCGCGAACCATCGCAACGAGTTGTCGTGTCGTGGAGCCACGGACGATCGAGTCGTCGACGAGGACGACCCGTTTTCCTTCCACCACACCGGGCATCGCATTGAGCTTCATCTGGATGCCCCGCTCGCGCATCGCCTGGGCAGGTTCGATGAACGTGCGCCCGACGTACCGATTCTTCACCAAACCGTCGACGTAGGGAATGCCTGACACGGCAGCGAACCCCTGTGCGGCGGGGATTCCGGATTCCGGGACCGGAACGGTGATGTCAGCATCGACCGGCGCTTGTTCGGCGAGCAAGCGGCCCATTCGTTGGCGGGTGTTGTGGATCGTCTGGCCGAGCAGGGTCGAGTCGGGTCTGGCGAAGTAGACGAATTCGAATATGCACAGATGCGAGGCTGCGTCTTCGAACGGGAAGATCGATCGCGGTCCGTTCTCGTCGATGACGACCATCTCGCCGGGGGCGATTTGACGGACGTACTCAGCACCGAGGATGTCGAGCGCCGCTGTCTCGGAAGCGACGATCCAGGCGTTGTCGAGTCGACCGAGACACAGTGGCCTGAACCCGTGGGGATCCCTGACGCCGACCAACGTCTCGCGGTCCATCACTGCAAGGGAGAACGCACCCTCGAACGTCGGGAGCACGGTGGCGAGTGCCTTCTCAAGGCTGAGTTCCCGTTCGGTCATCGCCTTGCCGATCGCGTCGGTCATCAGCTCGGAGTCTGTCGACGCGCCATTGGTCTCGGTCGATCGAGCGAGCGACGCCGTGTTGGTCAGATTGCCGTTGTGCGCGAGAGCGATGCCGTTCGATCCGAGGTGACGGAATACGGGCTGGGAATTCTCCCAGCTGTTGGATCCGGTGGTCGAATAGCGAGTGTGACCGATGGCGAGGGAACCGGGTAGCCCTGCGAGGGTTGCTTCATCGAAAACCTGGGCGACGAGGCCGAGGTCCTTGTAGATGGTGAGATTGTCGGTGTCGCTGACGGCGATCCCGGCGCTCTCCTGCCCGCGGTGTTGGAGAGCGAACAACCCGAAGTAGGTGAGACGTGCCGCATCGATGTCGTCCCCGCGTATCCCAAAGACACCGCAGGCTTCTCCTGGGCGGTCGAGCAATGGGTCAGCGAGCCGTTGTTCGGTCACGGTGCGAGTGTACTCACACTATGGGCTTCGGCCGTCACCCTCAGATGACGAGGAAAGTGGCTGCGGTGATCACCGCGATCGCCGCAAGGCCGATGAGGGACCGGACCGTGCGTGCATTCGATCGCCCGACCGCGAGCACCGACCACAGCGCTGCGATGCCAACGCCTGCGATGAACCCGCCGAGGTGTCCGAGCCAGTCGATTCCGGGGACGAGGAACGGCAGAACGATGTTGAGTGCCATCAGTACCCCGAGCTGATTGAACATCGCCCGCCCGCCCGGCGAGTGGCGCATCTTCCACGCAACGAACATCCACGCTCCGAACAGCCCGAAGATGGCACCCGATGCACCAACGGCCCAGCCACCCTCGCCGCCGAATGCGATGGAGAAGAGCCCACCGGCCGCCGCAGACGCCGCATAGATTGTTGCGAAGGCGAGGCTGCCGACCTGTTGCTCCAATCGCGGGCCGAACAGATAGAGGGCGTACATGTTGAACAGGACGTGCATCAGGCCCCCGTGCACCAGGGCGACGGTGAATATCCTGTATACAGCGGGTTCGACGATCGCCCCTGCGATGATCGCTCCTGGTGGTCGGACTAGCGCGAGGGTCTGATAGATGGTCGCTTCGACCTGTGGCGAGACGAATCCGACGACGAAGATGGCTGCTGTGATCGCGATCAGCCACATCGACACCGGCGTCGTAGCGAACGACGGTCGGCCGATGATCGCCCGACCCTGGATGACACGTGCTCGTGGGTCGGGTTTTGCGCAGTCCGGACACTTCTGACCGACCGATGCGTCCTGCGAGCATTCGACACAGATCGGCTTTCCACACGTCGAACAC
>CAYTWC010000385.1:0-2055 GCA_964441975.1 uncultured Acidimicrobiaceae bacterium
GCCGAGACCGGCTTCCCTCGCCACCTTCGAAGCATCGACCACATGGAAGGAAAGGTGCTTGTCGATGATCTGTTGTTGGACCTCGCGTGGAAGACGACCCCAGACCTCATCGGCTGGGTATGGGGAATTGACGAGGAACGTGGCTCCCGGAGCGGCGCGGGACAACACGTCGACCTTCGAGAGGAACTCGAACTGGTGGCATGCCACGAATGTCGCGTCGGAGATGAGATAGGTCGCCTCGATCGGCTTCTCATCGAACCGAAGGTGGGACGTCGTCATCGAACCGGACTTGCGAGAGTCGTAGACGAAGTATCCCTGTGCGGCCAACGAGGTCCTGTCACCGATGATCTTGACCGTGTTCTTGTTCGCCCCCACCGTCCCATCGGCACCAAGCCCGTAGAAGACAGCCCGGACATTCGCCTTGTGACCGATGTCGAGGTCGGCGTCGTAGTCGATCGACAAGCCGGTGACGTCGTCCACGATCCCCACAGTGAAGCGACGTTTGGGTTCAGGTTTCGCGGCCTCCGCGAATACTCCTGCGGCCATCGCTGGCGTGAACTCCTTCGAGGAGAGGCCATATCGCCCTCCGATGACCCTGGGAGGCAACGACCACGACGCGTTGCCGGCCTGGGTCTCCTCGACGACCGACACGAGCACGTCCTGGAGCAGCGGTTCGCCTACGGCTCCGGGTTCTTTCGTCCGGTCGAGGACGGCCACCGTCGACACGGTCGAGGGCAACGCCGCTACGAGTCCTGCGGCCGAAAACGGGCGAAACAACCTGACTTTGACGAGCCCGACCTTCTTGCCCTCGCTGACCAGGTGCTCGACCGCGGTTTCGGCCGCTGCCACGCCCGATCCCATCATGATCACCACCTCGGTGGCATCCGGCGCCCCGACATAGTCAAAGAGCCGGTACCGGCGTCCCACAACCTCTGCGAACCGGTCCATCGTGCCCTGCACGATGTCGGGCGTGGCGTCATAGAACGGGTTGCATGCTTCACGGGCCTGGAAGAAGACATCGGGGTTCTGCGCGGTACCGCGCAGGACGGGATGATCTGGGTCGAGTCGACGGTTTCGGTGGTCGAGGACATCCTGAATCGGGATCAAAGCCCTGATCTGCTCATCGGAGATCTCTTCGATCATGTTCAGCTCGTGCGACGTGCGGAAGCCGTCGAAGAAGTGCAGGAACGGGACACGTGATGCCAACGTGGATGCCTGAGCGATGAGCGCCATGTCGTGCGACTCCTGGACGGAGTTCGATGCGAGCATCCCCCAGCCGGTCGCGCGTGTCGCCATTACGTCACTGTGGTCTCCGAATATCGACAGGGCGTGGGTTGCTACGGATCGGGCGGCCACGTGAAACACCGACGGTGTCAACTCCCCCGCGATCTTGTACATGTTGGGGATCATGAGCAGGAGGCCCTGAGACGCGGTGAACGTCGCCGTCAGAGCGCCACCTTGCAGAGCGCCGTGCACCGCGCCCGCCGCTCCGGCTTCGGATTGCATCTCGATCACGTTCGGGACGTTGCCCCAGACGTTGGCCCGACCGCGATTCGACCAGGCATCCGACAACTCGCCCATTGGCGACGACGGGGTGATCGGATAGATCGCAAGGACCTCGTTCGTCCGGTAGGCAATGGATGCCGCCGCCTCGTTTCCGTCTGCCGTGATCAACGTGCGATCGGGAGCTTCAACGAGCGTCATCGGTATGCCTTTCCATGGCGGATGAGATACTCATATGTTAACTCGACAACTAAGAGTATGGGCCATCGGCGGTCGCCATCCGAGCGCGAAGAAGGGGCCGGAACCCCGGCCCCCTCTCGCATCAGTTTCGGCAGCTCGTAACTACCGCGTCTCTTTGTGAGCGGTCGTTTCGCGACACCACTTGCAGAACTTCTTCAACTCGAGACGATCCCTCGTGTTGGTCTTGTTCTTGGTGGTGACATAGTTGCGCCTCTTGCACTCCTCGCATGCGAGGGTGATCGGCGGTCGTTTGTCACTTGCCATGGTTGTTTCTCTCTTCGTTCGTTCTTCGAGCAGCTATTCGATGATCTT
>CAYTWC010000386.1:0-2039 GCA_964441975.1 uncultured Acidimicrobiaceae bacterium
GCATCGCCCCCATCGAGTCGAGAGATCGCTTCGAGGTCAAGTCCGCCAGCAACGATCAACTCGGCAATGCCGCGCACGTACCCCGCCTTCTGTCGTGAGAAGCCGATCTCGCGGAGTTGATCCGCGTCGAGTTTCAGAAATGGTTCAGGCTCGACGTCCCCGATCGAGTCCTTCAGCTTGATGAAAGCGGCGCGCGCCGATGCCAATGACACCTGTTGCTCGAGGACGAGCAATGTGATCGTCCCGAAGGTCGGGGTCCGACGCCAGAACGCAGGGGGCTCGCCATTCCGCTCGCGCAGCGCTGCGAACGTCGGATGGGATCGACACAGTGCGTCGATTGCGGAGGTGCGGGTCCCGGGCAAGGACCTAGGAACGAGTTGTCGGGTCGGCGTGGAAAGCCGAGTCCCGCATCAGTCGCGCTTTTCCTTGATACGGGTCGCCTTGCCGATGCGATCTCGCAGGTAGTACAGCTTCGCCCGCCGCACGTCGCCGTGGCGAGTGACCGTCACGGATTGGATGA
This sequence comes from uncultured Acidimicrobiaceae bacterium, assembly GCA_964441975.1. Taxonomy (GTDB): domain Bacteria; phylum Actinomycetota; class Acidimicrobiia; order Spongiisociales; family UBA5794; genus UBA5794. Next base: position 521 of record CAYTWC010000386.1, read on the forward strand.
TCGGGGAATGAAGGGGGAAGATCCTCTCGACCCCGACACCGAAGCTCAGCTTCCGGACCGTAAACGTGGCTCGAGCACCGTCGCCACCGTTGCGAGCGATGACGACGCCTTCGAACGCCTGGATCCGTTCGCGACCGCCCTCGATGACTCGCACATCCACACGCACGGTATCTCCGGCGCTGAAGGCCGGAATGTCGTCGCGCAGCTGTGCCTGCTCGATCTGTTCGATCGTGTTCACGGGATCCTCCGAAGATGAAAGGGTGAGGTGAGTACCAGATTCTATTGGGGGCGAAATCGTACCGAACCTACTCTTCGAGAAGGTCCGGTCGTCGTTCCCGCGTCCGCAGTATACGCTGCTGCTTCCGCCACGCTGCGATCCGGCCGTGGTCGCCGCTCAAGAGGACCTCGGGCACGCTCCAACCACGAAACTCCGCTGGGCGCGTGTACTGGGGCTCTTCAAGGAGGCCATCGTCACGGAACGACTCGGTCTCGGTCGACTCCGGATTCCCGATCACACCGGGAAGCAGTCGACCGACACCTTCGATGATCGCCGCCGCCCCGACTTCACCCCCGAGCAGTACGAAGTCCCCGAGAGATATCTCCTCGTCGATGTAGTGGTCGACCACACGCTGATCGATGCCTTCGTAGCGGCCGCAGACCAGTGTGACCTCGTCCAAGGCCGCGATGCGATCGAGATGGGACTGCGTGAGGTGTTGCCCTGCCGGTGACAGCAGGACCCGGTGCGTGTGGGCCAGCGGATCAAGGGTCGCAGCGAGCGGTTCCGGACTCATGACCATCCCCGCCCCACCACCGAAAGGCGCGTCATCCACCTGACGATGGACACCCTTGCCGTGCTCGCGTGGGTCGTGGAACGTCACAGTGATCACGCCTTCGGCGATGGCCTTGCCGATCAATGACGTATCGAGGACCGACCCGAAGTACTCGGGGAACAAGGTGACGATGTGGAAATGCACGCTCAGTCTTTCGCGGAGAGAGCCCTGACGAGCATCGCCGCCGTGTCCTTGGCGATTGCTGCCACCTGTGCACCGGGGTCCGGCGAATCCATGACCACCTTCCCGCCGGTCATGATGATCTGTTCGATCATCCGACCTGCGAGTCTCGGCGGATACGCGGCGAACAGCCCCTGTTCGACGCCGGCTCGATACACCGCAGCGAACTCCGATGCAAGACCTTCGTGGGCCTCAGCAATGCCTCGCTGTGCCTCAGGCGACAGGCGAGGCACCTCGGTATGAAGGATGAGCCCCATGTGATCCGTGCCAACGAACTCGACCATCTTCTCTGCAAGCTGTCCGAGGCGCACGTCCGGAGCGAGGTCGGGATCGACCGAGGCGAGGATCTCCTCAGACGTCGCAGGGAGATCCCGCCGGACGAGCTGGATCAGCAGGTCCTCTTTCGACGTGAAATGCTCATAGAACGTGGTCCGTCCGATGCCGACTGCTGATGTGATGTCGGCGTGGGACATCTCCGAGTAGCCGATCTCTGCGATCAGGTCGCGGGC
>CAYTWC010000387.1:0-2023 GCA_964441975.1 uncultured Acidimicrobiaceae bacterium
GGACGGGCGAAGGCGCAGCCGAGCCAGGGGGGCCTGCGAGCCTGCGAGCCCGGAGCGGCTGGAAACCTGGACGGGCGAACGCCAAACCCGCGGGTCCCCCGTCAAGAGAGACAGGCGAACACCCTCTCCTCGCGTGTCCCCCTGAGGACCTCGCGGGTCCCCCCTTCAGGGGGGACGGGCGAAGGCGCAGCCGAGCCAGGGGGGCCTGCGAGCCTGCGAGCCCGGAGGGGCTGGAAACCCCCGCGCCGAAGCGGCAGGATGTAGCCTGCGGGAATGGACCTGAAATGCTTCGGGTGTGACGTGCGGTTGTCGGCCGGGACGGTCGGTGATCTGATCGATGCGTTCGTCCTCCATGCCGACACCGACCACGACTGGGACTACCCCGAGGAGTCGATCCGCAACTACGCACAGAACGTCGGCGAAGCGACCATCCGGCTGACGGGGCCAACGAAACGCCTCGATGAGATCGGACCGATCGAGATACACAAGGTCGACGAGTCGCGGACCGCAGACTGGCTCCAGCTCTTCGACCACGACGGCTTCGTGGACAATCCCGACTGGGCTTCCTGCTACTGCCTCGACCCACACCAGGACACCGACGACGATGAACCGCTGTGGACCGAGAGCCGGGCAGCCATGGTGGAGCGACTCAAGGACGGTTCCACCGAGGGCTATCTCGCATACGTCGATGGCAGACCGGCAGGCTGGGTGAACGCATCGAAACGAAGCGATTCCCCGAAGTACGGCGACGTCGACCCGGACGGACCAACTCCGGACTCCGCGATCAGCGTTTCGTGCTTCGTCGTCGCACCGCCGTACCGACGACACGGGGTGGCGGAGGCATTGCTCGATCGGGTGCTCGAAGAGGCATCGCATCGAGCAACCTGGATCGAGGCGTATCCGAAGAGTGACCTCGCCGACACGGACGCCTCGAACTTCCGAGGGACGATGGCGATGTACACCGCTCGTGGGTTCTCACCGATCGAAACGCATTCGAACTACGTGGTCGTCCGTAGAGAGGCCTGAGCGGGACAAACGTACGGGCTCGACCAGCGCTAGGCAGGTTCGATCTCGTCGGCGGCCGTGCCGTCGGACAGGATGAAGTCGCCGACGACCTGGCCGATGCACACGAGCGCGACAAGCCCCACGACACCGAGCGGTCCGAGGAACGTGAACAGCCCGATCACCGCAAGTGCCGCGACGCCAATCAACCTCGCGGTGATGATGTTCCCCGTGTCGCGGTCATCCGGGCGGATCGAAGCCTCGAGGATCACTGCCATCGCCAGAAGGGCGAGACCCACCGAACCAACGAGTAGCCAGCGCTCGGCGTCGTGCCAGTCCTCCGGGTGCGCCGCCGCCACGATGGCATGTTCGACTCCGACCCCAGCGACGGCGATGGCCATCGCGAGGGGAAGATGCATGTAGATCCACACCGTCGGACGCCAGTTCCGTTCGTCGCCCCGACGCCGGACGTTGAAACCGTCGAGGTTGTCGAAGTAGACCCACCAGAGACTCGACGCGACGATCACCCCGACGATCGCCGTGATGGTTGCAGCCACGTTCCAATGGACATGACCGAGACCGACGATCGCGGCGGCAATCGATTCACCGAGGACCAGGATCGTGAACAGACCGAACCGTTCGGGCAGGTGCGACACGTCGAGCGGGACCTTGGCTTGCTCGCGACGCATGATGTAGGGGGTCAACAAGTCGATGGCAAACGCGATACCCCACACCCAGAACCGACCAGGCGGTGGGACGAAGATCGCCGCGACCCACACGACGGCAGCGAGACCGAACCCTTTCAGGTAGCCAGCGCAGAGCAGTCGAGCTGGCTCGACGTGTCGGTACGCCCGTGCGTACAACGCGAGCAAGGTGAGCCTGGCAAGCGCGTATCCGATCGCAAACGCAAGCGTTGAACCGGAGTCCAAAGAAAGGGATGCAGCGATCACCACGATCGCAATCATCTGCACGCCAGCAAGAAGCCGGTACACCAGGTCGTCGGTGTCGAAGCGATCAGCGT
>CAYTWC010000388.1:0-2022 GCA_964441975.1 uncultured Acidimicrobiaceae bacterium
AGATCCAAACCCGGGTCAAGCGGGCCCTCGACATGGTCCAACTCGGGCACCGCGCCGACGCAAGACCCACGCAGTTGTCCGGTGGCCAGCGGCAGCGGGTCGCACTCGCTCGAGCACTCGTGAACGAACCCGAGGTGTTGCTGCTCGACGAACCGTTGGGTGCGCTCGACCTCAAGCTGAGACAGTCGATGCAGATCGAACTCAAGGAGCTCCAGAGTCGGGTCGGCATCACGTTCATCTACGTGACACATGACCAGCAGGAGGCGCTCACCATGAGCGACCGCATCGGGGTCATGAGCGATGGGAAGCTCCTCCAGGTCGACAATCCGCAGGATCTCTACGAGCAGCCCAAGTCGCGATTCGTCGCCGACTTCATCGGGGAGATCAACCTCATCGACGCGACCGTGATCGACGTGAACACGGTCAAGCTCGGGGGCGGGGCGGATGTGCACGCCGAGACGGGACGGGCGGCCGGGGAAACGGTCACGATGGCGATCAGACCGGAGCGATTCGGGCTACACGACCTCGACGAGGTGTTGCCCGACGATAGGAACCGTGTCGAGGGGACCGTGGCCCGACGCATCTATCACGGCGACTTCTTCTTCTACATCGTCGACTCGCCGGCCGGTTCCTTCGAGGTGAAAGAGGAGAACCGCCCGAGTATCAAACAGTTCAACGAGGGCGATCGGGTGATCGCTTCATGGAACAGGGCAGCGACGACCATCGTGGAGGATTGACATGCCGACCGATCCGGCCGTCCTGCCTGATTCCGAGAGCCGGATCCAGCTGGAGAGCGACGCAGCAAAGGCCGACGCACGACGCGGTCTGCTGATCGCGTCGCCAGCCATGGTCTTCTTGGTCGTGTTCTTCGCCGTCCCCCTCGTGATCGTCTTCGTGTACTCGTTCGCCACTCGGAGTTCCACCGGCCTGACGCTGTTGGAAGGGTGGAACCTCGACAGCTACCGCAGGTTGTGGGACCCCCTCGTGGGCGAGATCGCGTTCCGGTCCCTTGTCCTTGCCGTGGCGACGACGGCGATCTGCCTGATCGCGTCGTACCCCCTTGCGTACTACATGGCCACGAGGACGGCGAAGATGCGATATCTGCTCCTGATCCTCGTCATGATCCCGTTCTGGTCGAACTTCCTCGTCCGCACCTACGCGTGGAGGGTCATCCTCGGCAGCGACGGCCCGCTCTCCCAGCTCTCGCAGGCATTGGGAGGGGACCCGATCCGCGTGCTCTTCACGAACACCGCGGTACTCATCGGGCTCGTCTACGGCTTCCTGCCGTTCATGGTGCTGCCGTTGTATGCCGCCCTTGAGCGGATGGACTGGAGCCTTGTCGAAGCAGGGCGGGATCTGTACGCAACGGGCTGGACGGCGTTCCGACGGATCACGCTGCCCCTGTCGATGCCCGGGGTCATTGGCGGATCGATCCTCGTGTTCATCCCGACGCTCGGTGCGTACGTGACTCCCGCGATTCTCGGTGGAGCGAAGACGACCCTGCTCGGGGACTACATCGTGAGTCAGTTCCTCGCCGCACGCAACCAGCCGTTCGGGTCGGCGCTCTCGTTTGCCGTCCTTGCGGTGATGCTCGGTGCGACGATCATCTACTTCCGGACGGGGGCGAAGAACCTATGAGCGTCGGCGTACGACCGAAGAGTCCAACCGAGCGGCTGCTCGCGACCAATGCATGGCTCGTGTTCGCGTTCCTGTACGCACCGATCATCGTCCTCGCCGTGTTCTCGTTCAACGAGAACGACAACGTCGGCATCTGGACCAACTTCTCGTTCCGCTGGTACTCCGAGATGTTCGACAATGCCGCGGTCATGAACGCTCTCACGAACTCACTCATCGTCGCAGCCGTATCGACCATAGTTTCGACGGTGCTCGGCACGGCCACGGCCGTTGCACTCGAGAAGTTCCGGTTCCGGGGGCAGAAGCTCTTCGACGGGCTCGTGTACATGCCCGTCATCATCCCCGACGTGACGATGGCCGTCATGATGCTGCTGTTCTTCTCCGAGT
>CAYTWC010000389.1:0-2014 GCA_964441975.1 uncultured Acidimicrobiaceae bacterium
CACCGGGTGCGATCCCCTTTGGGATCTTCACCTTGACCTTCTCGTTGCCGACGGACAGCTCGCGTGTAGCTCCCTGTAGCGCCTCGTGGAAGGACAGCTGGATCGAACCACGAGCATCGGCACCGGGCCGCGGTGTCTGCCTGCGCCCTCCGCCGAAGAGATCCTGGAAACCGCCGAAAAGGTCTTGGGCCCCACCGTGCTGACCACCGAAGATGTCTTCGACGCGGACTCGTTGCTGTTGTCCTGTCGGGTCGCCCGCGTAGTAGCCGAGGTCGCGGGTCTGGTCGTACTCCTTCCGGGTCTCAGGTTTGCGGAGTGTCTCGTATGCCTCGTTGACGTCCTTGAACCGTGCTTCGGCGGCCGCGTCACCGGGATTGCTGTCGGGGTGGAGCTTGCGCGCGAGGTTTCGGAACGACTTCTTGATCTCGTCCTGAGAAGCGTCCTTGGCTACGCCGAGTACGGCGTAGTAGTCCTTTTCCAGCCATTCCTTACGCATGTCCCACGATGACAAGGCTTGGGCGGATCACCCGACCTCGCATCACATATCCCTTCCTGAGTTCCTGTTCCACAACCTGTTCTCCATCGCCGGGTACCACCGAGACGGCCTCGTGCAGAGCGGGGTCGAACGCGTGTCCGACGGCCGGGATGACCTCGAAGCCCTCACGTCCGAGAGCTTCGACGACGAGGACATGGGTGCTCCGCATGCCTTCGAGCATGCGCTCCTCGCTCTCAGACGTCGCTTCGATGGCCAGGGCAGCGTCGAAACTGTCGAGTGCCGGGAGCAGTGACTCGATCACTCGCTGACCCGCGCGCTGGACATTGTCGACCTGGTCGCGCTCCGTGCGCTTCCGGTAGTTGTCGAACTCCGCGGCGAGTCGCTGAAAGTTGTCGAGCAACTCGCCAGTCTCTTCCCTCGCCTCGAGAAGCTCGCTGAGAAGGATCGCTTTGGCCTCGTCAGGATCGTCCGGCAGGGAAAGTCCGAGAGCCTCGGCGGTTGGCTGTGGAGCAAGCTCGACGACCTCAACGGACTCGATGACGGAGTCCTCGTGCTCGAGCGCGTCGTCGGTTGTTGCGTGTGTGTTGTCATCCATGATGCATCATCCCTTTCCGCAGGACGTGAGGACGAGGAGGGCTATGCCTCCTCATCCTCCTCGACCACCTCGGCCTCGACGACGTCATCGTTGGTTGCCTCCGCATCCCCGCCTGCTTCACCGGCCTCCGCCTGGGACTCGGCGTACATGATCTCACCGATCTTCATCGAGCTTTCAAGTAGCTTCGTCGTAGCGGCCTTCAGGTCCTCGGGGGACGACGCATCGGACTTCAGGAGCTCGTTGAGTGCATCGAGGTTCTCCTGGATAGGAGCCTTGTCCGCCTCTTCGAGTTTGTCTCCGTGCTCTGCGAGCTGCTTGCCGACGGTGTGCGCAGCGTGATCTGCACTGTTGCGAGCCTCGGCCGCCTCCTTGCGGGCTGCGTCCTCTGCGGCGTACGCCTCGGCATCCTTGACCATTCTGTCGATGTCGTCCTTGTCGAGGGCGGTACCGCCGGTGATCGTCACGTGCTGCGAACGCCCGGTGCCGAGGTCCTTGGCCGAGACGGACACGATGCCGTTCGTATCGATGTCGAACGTGACCTCGATCTTCGGGGTGCCCCTCGGTGCCGGAGCGATGCCATCGAGTTTGAATTGGCCCAAGCTGTTGTTGTCCCGAGCCATGGTGCGCTCGCCCTGGACGACGTGCACATCGACCTCCGGTTGACCATCGGCAGCCGTCGTGAAGATCTCCGACCGTTTCGTCGGGATGGTCGTGTTCCGCTCGATCATCGGGGTCGCGACTCCGCCCTCGGTCTCGATGCCGAGTGTCAAAGGTGTCACGTCGAGAAGCAGGATGCCCGACACGTCGCCGGAGAGCACGCCAGCCTGGATCGCCGCTCCGAGTCCGACGACCTCGTCTGGGTTGACGCCCTTGTTGGGCTCCTTGCTCGCGAGTTCGTTCACGAGTTTCTGGACAGCGGGGAT
>CAYTWC010000390.1:0-2014 GCA_964441975.1 uncultured Acidimicrobiaceae bacterium
CATAGCAACATCCCCCGAATTTCTCGGTATTTCCTTGGAATTCCCCTCAACTTTGGGCCCGCATAGTCCGATAGACCTATGAGCGGGAGCCCTCCCGCATACAGGGGAGATTTGATGACCACCGATCAGATCAAGCGGCACGACGAGGCACGGGCGCCCGTCGAGGTCGATGGAGCACTCGATCCGACTGCGATTCTGGAGAACGCGCAGGAAGAAGCAAAGCAGATCCTCGCCAAGGCGCGCTACGAGGCGTTCCGCATGGTCACCGACGCCCGCTCCGAAGCAGAGTCCATTCTTGGGGAAGCCGAAAACAACGCCTCACTGGCGTCCGCCGAGGCCGAGAACACCGCACAGGCCGAAGAACAGAGCGTCGCCATTCTGGCAGCAGCCAAGGAACAGGCGGCATCGATCGTCAAGGAAGCCGAACAGTCCGCAGCGCGCCTGTACGAGGAGAGCCGATCGTCGGTCGAACAGCAGACAGCGTCCCTGCGCGAGCGTCACGCGGCACTCGAGGCAAAGGTCAGCGCGACCCAGGCGCTGCTGAACGATCTTGAAACCCGGCTTGCTCGTATCGCCGCATCGGCCAGCCCTGAGCCCGAAGCAAAGCCTGCGCCGCGATTCTCACTCGGTGGTGAGACGGAAGAGGACGTGCAGGCCGAGCGGATGGCGACATCGGAGCCGGACACACCGGACCCGTTGCCACCAGCGGCATCGATCGAACTCGACTATTCGCCGTCGGTCCCCCGTCCTCTGCCGGTTCAGCAGCCCGTGGCAGCTCCCCCGACCGAGCAGCGTTCCTTCTACTCACGACGATCCGCAAAGCTCCCGAGCATCGGCGCCACCGGTGGTCAGGACGCGTTGTCTGCCGTGCGATCGATGCGAACGAAGATGGATCCCACGGCCTAGCGACCCGAACCGGATCGAGCTAGGCGTAGAAGGGGTTCGTCCCGAGTGCGTGGTCGGTGACGTCGATGACCTCATCGATCTCAGGAATCGCGTCGAGAATCGCCCGCTCAATCCCCTGACGCAATGTCACCGCGGCGAGGCCGCATCCCTGGCACCCGCCTCCGAGCTCGAGCTGAGCAACGCTGCCTTCGACCCTGATGAGGTTCGCGACCCCTCCGTGGCTGGCGATCGCAGGGTTGATCTGTTCGTTGAGGAGTTGACGGATCTTCTCCTCGGTCGTCCCTTCGAGTTCGAGCGTGCCATCAACGCCCGGAAGTGTCGGGGACGGGACGTTCGGATTGCGCATCACAAGCCCAGGCCCCGCACCATCACCGGAGAGGTCGAGCACCGCTCCGCGGAGATTCTCGACGGAATCGAGAGCGATCGCGACAGCGAGGCCGCCGTGGTCCTCCACGAGATCCGACGAAGTCACGTCCTCGGAACGGAGGAAAGAGGTCTCGTAGATGAATCCTTGTGCACCTACTCCGGTGATCCGGAGTCCGAGGTGCAGATCGGGGAGGTCCTCGGCTTCGCGCAGCGCAAGGATCTTGTCGCGCGCAGCCTCGGTGATCTCGACGATTGTGTCAGTGTCTGTATCGCTCATTGACCGTAAGCGTAGAAGTCAAACAACGCTTACTGGACCGTTCACGAGGTCATCGACACCAGCGTGTTCGTGCGCAGGTCGAGTACCTGCTCGTGCTCGCTCGCGATGTCGGCGATCCACCGAGCAAGCGACTCCCCCGGCACCCTCACCATCCACCAGCACACATCTGTCGTACCTGAGGCACGCCCGGCCTTCCAAGCGGACCTGGCGACGGAGACGGCTTCGGCCTCGGTTTCAAACGTCCCGAGATCCGTCTCGATCGTCCCTTGGAACGGCTGACCCGGGACCGGTGACGGTTCTCTGAATTCGATTGCCTCAAACGCCATTGCGCCTTCCTTTCGAGCCGTTGCCATTCTACCAAACACCACAACGTGGGCAATGATCATCGCTCAGTAGCCATCGGGAGCAGACAGAACGCGCCAAAATTTCGTCTGAATGAATCGAGGAAATGTCGAAACGTGGCGT
>CAYTWC010000391.1:0-2002 GCA_964441975.1 uncultured Acidimicrobiaceae bacterium
GCCCTGACCGACGTCCTCCACAAGGACTACGTGCGCACGGCGCGGGCAAAAGGGATGAAGGAGGCGAGCGTCGTCGGTCGCCACGCGCTGCGCAACGCACTGCTCCCATTCGTGACCATCGTCGGGCTGCAGGTGAGCTCCTTCATCAGTGGCTCGGTCGTCACCGAATCTGTGTTCAGCTATCCCGGCATCGGACGTCTCACCTACACCGCAATCCTCCAGCGCGACTACGCCTTGATCCAGGGAACCACCCTGGTCATCGTCATCGCCGTGGTCTTGATCACCCTCATCGTCGACATCCTGTACGCGTACCTCGATCCTCGGATTTCATACTCATGAAGTCACTCCGCCTCACCAGTTGTCCCCGCACCGGTTCCTTGATCGGAACCGGCGGGACTCGCGGAGGTCACCTTGACCTCCGATCGCAGATATCGGGTATTCACTGGTGCCCGATGGAAGCAACCAGAAAGGAAAAATGATGAGAACCAGCTCACATAGGCTGGGTCGTGTGCTTGCGCTGATTGCGGTGCTCGCACTCGTCCTCGCCGCATGTAGCAGTTCGTCTGGTGATGACACCACGACGACCACTGCCGGCGGTGGAGGCGACACGACGACCACAACAGCCGGTGGCGGTGGTGGTGGCGACACCACGACGACAACGGAAGGTACCGCTGAGGGAGGCATCCTCAGAGTCGGCGTCTTGAACGACGTGCAGGCCTGGGATTCGAGCCGCCTCCAGGGTGTGCTGTTCCCGTTCCACCGGAACCTGTACGACACCCTGGCGGACTACGAGAACGGCCTCAACGCGATGCCGCGCCTTGCTACCGGCTGGGAGATCAACGAGGCGCAGGACTCTGTGACGATCACGCTGCGTGACGATGTCGTCTTCGACGACGGTCGTCCCATGACAGCTGACGACGTTGCGGCGAACCTTGCCTACTTCATCGACCCCGAGACCGGCAACCAGGTCTACGGTCCGACTTCGGGCGTCGTCGAGGACTGGGAAGTAACAAGCCCGACCGAGATCGTTGTCAACCTGCAGCGTCCGACCGCCGAACTCCAGATCACCGACCTGCTCACCTCGTGGGCCATCGGCGATCCTGAGAAGTTCGATCTCTACCCGACAGAGGCCCACGGCACGGGTCCGTTCAGCTTTGTTGAATGGGTTCCCGGCGAGAGCGTCACACTGACGGCGAACGAGAACTACTGGGGCGAAGGGCCATACATCGATGGAATCGAATACCGGATCTTCGGTGACGGTGACTCGATGGCTGCTGCCATGGAAGCTGGCGATATCGACGTGATGTACAGCCCGACGGCGGCACAGGCTTCGCGTCTTGAAGGCCTTGGCTTCACGAACGTCGTTGCGCCTGCCGGTGCAATCATCGACCAGTTCAGGATCGACGCATCCGAGCCGCCATGGGACAACGCAAACCTGCGTCTTGCCCTGAGCTATGCAATGGACATGCCGACGATCAACGATGCGATCTATGAGGGTCTGGGAACGGTTGTCCGACTCCCGTACGCTCCGACATCGCCTGCGTTCGACGAGGATCTCGCTGCCACCATGGCATACGACATGGACAAGGCACGCGAGCTGCTTGAGACCTCGGGACTCCCTGAGTCCGAGTGGAACGGTGTCGTCATGACATCCTCCAACAACGAGGCAGCACAGCTCGTCAGCCAGATCGTCCAGGCGTCGATGGCCGAGCTCGGCTTCGATCTCGAGATCGAGCTTGTCGATGCTTCGGCAGCGTCCGATCGGTACTTCAACTCCGACTTCCAGGTGTTCTGGAGCGGAATCGGGAACGCCCAGAAGTACCCGACCCGTATTTCGACGAACTCGATCTACCGCACGACAGGAAACGCGATCTTCGACATGGAAGCGCTGTTCCCTGACTACGTGGCGGCGATCGACCAGGCGAACGCGGCAGTGACGCCCGAAGAGCAGGAAGCTGCCTTCGCTGCACTGAACACTGCGCTGACCGAGGGCATGTGGGCC
>CAYTWC010000392.1:0-1996 GCA_964441975.1 uncultured Acidimicrobiaceae bacterium
CTCGGAACTTCGTACGCGGCCCGCTTCGACATCTATGAAGAGATCCTCCGCAGGCTCGCTCCGACACTTCTCTTGACATTCGGCTCGCTGTTCCTCGCTGTACCCCTCGCCTTGTATTTCGGTACGTACTCGGCGATCCATTCCAAGACGGTCCGAGCTGGCATCCTCGACGTCCTGAGCCAGATCGGAATCGCGATTCCGGCGTTCTGGGCGGGACTACTGCTCGTGGTGATCTTCGGCATCAGACTCGGATGGTTGCCGACGGGTGGCTTCGAGTCGCCGCTCACCGATCCATGGGCGTCGCTACAGCGATTGATTCTTCCGACGATCGCGCTCGCCATGGGAATCGCTTCCGTGCTCACCCGATACGTCCGGTCCGCAATGCTCGATGTGATGAGCGAAGATTTCATCAGAACCGCAATGGCGAAGGGACGCACGCGTGGTGGCGCCGCACGAGTTCACGGACTTCGGAACGCCTCGGTTTCGCTCGTGACGGTCGGGACGCTTCAGTTCGGCTCGCTGATCGCCGGTGCCGTCGTCATCGAGAACGTCTTTGTGATCCCGGGCATTGGGCGTTTGCTCGTGACATCGGTGCTCGCCCGCGAGGTCGTCGTCGTCCAGTCGCTCATCCTCGTGATCATGATGATGATCCTGATCATGAACTTCCTCATGGACATCGCCTACGTCCTTCTGGACCCAAGAATTCGAGACAGCCAAGGGGGTGCTGCCGTTGCCTGACACGAAAGACACGGCCGACCAGACGGTCGACACATCGACTGGGGCGGAGTCCACGGTGCAGACCACTGTGATCGACTCGTTCCAACCGACGGCGAAGCCGAGCAGATGGGTGCGCTTCAAGGCGCTTCCTCTGCCACTCCATGTCGGAGCCGTGCTCGTCGGTGCCTTCATCGCTGTCGCCGTTGTCTCCTTCTTCTGGACACCACACGATCCGTTGAAGATCGTGGTGCCGGATCGGCTGCTTCCACCCTTCAGCCCGGGATACATCTTCGGAACCGACAAGTTCGGGCGTGACGTGTTGAGCCAGCTCATGGTCGGAGCACGGAACTCGCTTTTCGTCAGCCTGATGTCGACGACAACGGCACTGCTCATCGGTGCGTTCCTCGGACTCATCACCGCAGGCGCCAGCCCGGCGTGGCGCAACATCATGTCGAGGACGATCGATGTCGGTGTGGCCCTCCCGGGAATCCTGATCGCTCTCGTGTTGGCGGCGTCGACAGGACCCGGAGTCCGGGCGGCACTGTTCGCGATCATCTTCTGGTTCATCCCGATCGCCGCACGGGTCACGATCGGACCGGCGCGGCAGATTCTCGCACTCGACTACATCGAAGCCGCATACGCGTATGGGCGGGGCAAGTGGTACGTGCTCTTCCACCACGTGGCGCCGAACATCGCACCGCTTCTCATCGTCCTCGGTTCGGTGATGTTCGCGGCTGCGATCCTCATCGAGGCCGCTCTCGCGTTCCTCGGGGTCGGCGCGCAGCCGCCGACATCGTCATGGGGTCGTCTGCTCCAGGAGTCCCAGCCGCTGCTCGAAGCCGCACCCGCTCTCATGTTCTTCCCCGGCATTGCGATCGTGTTGACGGTCCTCGGGTTCAACCTTCTCGGGGACGGCCTGCGAACCGTGCTCGATCCTCAGCAGTCCTCACGTTCGGGGTTGATGTAGATGTTGGAAATACGCGATCTGACCGTAAGCATCGGTCCACATACGATTGTGGACATAGAGGGACTCGACGTCGTCGCAGGGCAACGCCTCGGCATCGTCGGCGAGTCAGGATCCGGCAAGACTATGACCGCCACAAGCATCGTCGGTCTCCAACCGCCCGATGCTGTGGTCACAGGATCCGTGCTCTACGACGGACAAGACCTGAGCAGCCTCGACAGCACCGAGCTGGCAGCCGTCCGCGGCTCGAGCATCGGCTTCATCTTCCAGGATCCGGCCAAGGCCCTCAATCCGATGATGCGCATCGGCAAACAG
>CAYTWC010000393.1:0-1990 GCA_964441975.1 uncultured Acidimicrobiaceae bacterium
GTTGAGCGCACCATTCGCTGTGCGCATAGGTGCCGCGATGGGCGACGAAACCTAGACTCGATAGACCATGGCAGCAACACGCCGGAGTCGAGTCATAGGAGCCCGGTTCCTAGCGACGTGTTTGGCAGGCGCGCTCTTTCTGATCGGGTGCACCAGCAACGCAGGCGGGACAACTACAACCCTCGCCTTGACAACCACAACTGCGTCTTTGAACCCCTTCGGTTGTGTGTCTGCTCCTGAACCTGAGCGCCACTCGTTCTCGGAGTTTCCGCTGGCGATCACCGACAACCCCACAACCGGAGGGAGCGCAACCGTCCTGAGAATCGGAACGCCCGCCGCCATCGACTCCACGCAGGATTCATTTCCCGACGATTTGGGTCTCACGGACTTGGGGGCGAAGTGGCAGTGTTGGACTGGAGCCACTTGGGTAGAGACCCATGTGCTCATGCTCGATGGAGATGTCATCGTTGGGTTCCCCGGCGCAACGACAACCACATTGGCTATCGGCAGATCTCTCCCCGGCGTCTTCGACGTTCTGGTTCCGAACGTCGCCCCGGGTTGGTACAGAATCGCTGTGAGCACGTCGGGTCCCGAACCGTACGGCACAGCGAACTCCGAGCGGAGCGGCTACATCGCCGTTGAAGTCATCGAGTAGAGCCAGCCCTGCCTGCACTTTCGCGTGTCAATCGCAGCTCCATAGGTGGCGCTATGCGCTCCGAGTCTTTGTCGTGGCGTGAGTCACGGACCAGAGCTGCTGTCGTCGCGCTCTTCTAGCGAACCTGGCTCCGGCAAGAACGTCCAGGGATCACGACCGTGACGGACGGCCCACTCGCCCGGTGTCTCATTGCGCCTCACCATCTCCTCATAGATCTCATCAGCAGGTACCCCCGTAACCCGGGACATCGACTCAGCATGCCTCCTGGCCGTTGAACGCGACCGCTCGTTCGCCAGGAAGCCCATAAGGATCAGAAGTAGCACACCCAGAATCACGACAGGTACCCAAACCACCAGAGTCTCCACGTTGTCGACCTCAACATACATACCGCGACCAGACCTCAACAACTGCATGACGCTCAGCGGGCGTGAGATCGACCGAAACGTTCCTGCACGATTCGACGTCCAAGACTGCACCGAGCGGGCGCAGGGACCCGACCGAAACGAACAACGGCCACGCCATACGTGCCGCTATGCGGACTGGCGGCGGTCAGTCGTGAGCGGGGTCCGTACCGATTTGTTCGATACGAAACCGCTTCGCAGCAGAACGTATCGCTGCATCCTCGCTGTCACCCGAGCCATAGAACTCGATCCCACCAAGACTCGCCCAATGAGTTGGCTGGTGTGTACGCAGGGATCGCCTCGCGTCGCTCGACATTCGTAACAATTCTGCCTCGGAAAATGACGGTGGTGTCGTGGTTACTTCCAAGGGCATCCCACGTTGGTCGAAGAACTGGAGGATCTCTGCCAACGAACCCTGCTCGATCAGTGCCATAACGACAGGCTACAGCGCATCCACCGCCCACATCCGAGGACACAGGAGACTCCCATCGCACCCAGCAGGTGTGGCGATCCGGGCGCATATGTGCCGTTATGCGCTCTGCTTGTCGGTCGGCGCATCTCTGTCGGTCCTTCGAACTAGCGAGATGACAGCCACGAGTCCGGCTACAAAGACCGGGATGGCCCACACGCTGGGCATCCACTCTCCTGCAAGGAATGCAACGACGGACATCACTGCGATGTAGCCCGCTGCCACACACCAGCCTGCCAGAACCCAGATGACGACCCTGCGCTTCTTCCACCATGGGGTTCGAGGCAGGCGTGCCTGGTCGGGCACGTCGGCTGACAGCAACTGAAACTGCGCAAACTCGTCGAACAGCTGTGCCGCATTCGTCGAGGAGTTGCGGCGGAACCAATTGATCTCATCCACAATTCGAAAACGCGGTCTACCCCACCACACGGCTCCCGAGTATCGAACTTCGCGCAACACGGAAGG
>CAYTWC010000394.1:0-1971 GCA_964441975.1 uncultured Acidimicrobiaceae bacterium
ATCGGGAATGCCTGGAAGAGCCGCTCGCGATTCACCGTCGGCGACGTTTGGTGGTTCTTGTGGATCGCCGGCTACGGCTTGTCGTCGTTCGGCAACCTTGCTGTCGACCCGGCGACGACCTCTGCCGGTCGATTTGCGACCTTCCTGACGGTCGGGAGTTTCGGGAGTCTCGTCCTCGCGCTCGCCGGCGTTGCACTCATCCTCGAAATCCGTGCGCTGGTGGACGCCTCGCAGCGCTGACGCGGCTCCGCATTCTTAGCAACCTCTCATGTTCCTTCGGGAACCCTCGGTTTCGACGCGACCGTCCAACTTGTGAAAACGATCACAAATCGAACCCGGTGGCCGAAGGCGCTCTCTCCCTTCCTCCCAGCCTCCACCTCCGGGTCGGCGACCGGGCGGAAACGTCTTCAGGTCGCACAGTCCGCCCCCGGGATCCCCGTCCCGGGGGCGACCTTTCTTCTACGACCGTTTCGTCACGGACCAGTGATCGACTTCATCGAAGGGGTACATCGGCCTCGTCAGGAGCCTCCAATCGAACGACTTGAGCTCCGACATCGTCGCCCCCGGTGTGTTCACACGGATCACCTCGGAGATCCAGGCGTCGAAGTACTGCCAGTTGCTCGCGGTCTTGACGACGACGATCTTGGCGTCGGCGGGATCGAGCCCGAAGTGTTGATACACAATCGGATGGTTTCCTCCGATGGCACGTTTGGTCGACACCACGGCCCTGACGTTGTCGATTTCCAGCAGGGCGGCGTCGCCCATGTCGAACGACTCCATGCCGACGATCTCGGTGTTGATCCTGCCGCCACCGAGTCCTGCGACCCGTGCGGTGACATCGAGCGGCGGGCCAGACAACGGGTCCATCTTCCCTCCGAGCGAGACGGAGATCGTGGCGCCGACACCCGCTGACTGCGCTGCTGCGACGACCTCGCCATCGGTGATCGGCAGGAAGGCCAGCTCCGGTACCTCTTGTCGGAGCAGTTCCCGGAGGATGTGCGTGCTGTCACCGGTGGCGCCTCCGAACACGCTGTCACCCGTATCGGAGAGAATGACGAGGCCGCGGTCGGCCGCAATGGCCCGGGAGACGGCATCAGCCGTCGGAATGCTGTCGAACTCCCAGAAGCGTTCACGTCGCTGCCAGGCGGACTCGGCCAGCTCATCGGCGAGTTGCTCGGCGAGCTCCCTGTCGCCGTCGGTCACCACAACCGCTGCCCACCCGCAATCGGGAACGTCGAGCCAGGGTTGTACCGGGAACGTCGAGGCGGACACGACCCCCGGCCGGGTCTCCATCTCACGGGCAAGATCGAACCACTCCTTCATCGGCCCCGGCTCGGTCGTGAGATACTGTTCTTGGTGCGTGAGCATCGGGATTCTCCGCCAAGCGATCTCGGGTTGGATCTCTCCTTTGAGGATCGATGCAAGCATCGCGCCAGCCAGCTTGCCCGTGTCGTTGGGGCGGTGCGGCTGGTCCCTGTGTCCGACGACTCCATCCATACAGTCGATCATCAGCTGGGTCATGTTTGCGTGGTGGTCGTAGGAAGCCACGATCGGGACGTCGGGTCCGACGAACTCCCGAACCTTCTTGAGGAGGTAGCCCTCGGAGTCCGGTTCGTTCTCGACCTGACCGGCTCCGTGGAGATCGAGGTACACGGCGTCGAGCGGTCCTGCTCCGGCGAGACCGTCGATGATCTTCTTCTCGAAGTAGGCGAGTGCTTCGCTCGAGATGATCCCGCTCGCACCTGCCCAACCGCTGATGATCGGAATCAGCGTGACATCGGGGATCTGCTCTTTGATCACCTGGATGAACCCACCGGTCGATCCGACCCCATCCCACTTCTCGAGGATCTCGTCGCCTTCGTACAGTCCGTACATCCAGAAGGTGTCGATGGTCGTCGGCACCTTGCTGAAGCTGCTGGTTTCCTGTCCGTACTTCGCAATTGCAATTCGTGGCATGTGCCTTCTGGCTCC
>CAYTWC010000395.1:0-1967 GCA_964441975.1 uncultured Acidimicrobiaceae bacterium
CTTGAGGGCACCCGACGCACTGACAACGGCGTCCTTCGCCCCTTGTGCCTCGAAATGGTCGTCCGCCTCTACGAACGGGTAGCCCGTCCGCCGAGCCATCTCTGCGATGGTCCCGGAAGCGAATCCGACCGGTGCGTTGATACCGGTACCCACTGCGGTTCCGCCAAGGGCGAGTTCGCACAGCTCGGGAAGCGTCGCTCGCATCCGTTCGACGCCCTTGCGGACCTGGGTCGCATAGCCACCGAATTCCTGGCCGAGGCGAACCGGTGTCGCATCCATGAGATGCGTGCGACCGGATTTGAGAACATCGTCGAACTCGACCGCTTTGGCCTGGAGCGAATCCGCGAGAGCTTCGAGGGCAGGAAGCAGATCCATCTCGATGCCGGCGACAGCAGCCATGTGGATGGCCGTCGGGATCGTGTCGTTGGAGGATTGGCTCGCATTGACGTGATCGTTCGGGTGCACGAGCTTCGAACCGAGTTCACCACCGAGGATCTCCGTCGCCCGGTTTCCGATGACCTCATTGGCGTTCATGTTGGTCGAGGTTCCGGAACCCGTTTGGAAGATGTCGAGCACGAACTGGTCGTCGAATTTCCCGTCGATGACCTCCTCCGCGGCCCGTTGGATCGCGTCGGCCGTGGTTGCATCGATGACACCGAGCTTGAGGTTCGTATCGGCGGCGGATGCCTTGAGCACGCCCATCGCCCAGATGAAGGTCCTCCCGAAACGCAGATTCGAAATCGGAAAGTTGTCGACCGCCCGCTGTGTCGAGGCCCCGTAGTAGGCGCCGTCGGGTACGGGTACCTCACCCATCGAGTCCCGTTCGATCCGCATCAGTTCTCCTCAGTAGGTATCGTCATCGAACGATAGTGACGGCCCGAACCGCACGGTCCACACCCGAGTCGCAGGGCCGTCAGGACGCGAGCGCGGAGCGCACTGCGGCAGGGAACACGTCAGTGACATCGCCGTCGATCCGGAGCGTGAGCCCCGACCACCGGTCGTGATCAGTCTCACCCCAGTTCACAATCACATACGGGACGCCACGCTCGACTGCGCCCGAAGGGATGTCTGCCGCCGGGTACACGCTGAGGGTCGAACCGAGAGCCACGACGAGATCACAGGTTTCGGCAGCCATGGTCGCGCGGAGCAGCGACTGCGGTTCGAGCTGCTGGCCGAAACTTATCGTCGCGGGTTTCAGGTATCCGCCGCAGTCGTCGCATACCGGAGGGCGATGCGTCTCCTCGAATGCGGTGACATGTGGTTCGATGGGCGACCGCCGGCCGCATGTCAGACACATGGCTTGCATCGACGTTCCGTGCACCTCGACGAGTCGCTCGGGCGATGTGCCCGCAGCGGCGTGCAGTCCATCAACGTTCTGGGTGACGAGGGTGTCGAGTTTGCCAGCGCGCTCGAGTTCCACACATGCGTGGTGGACCGCGTTCGGTGCTGCATCCCTGAAGACCGGGGCTGCCGAGACTTTCTGTTCCCAGTATTCGACGCGGGCTTCGTCCGAAGCGACAAAGTCCTGGAAATACACCGGCTGGGAGGTCTTCCAGACCCCGTTCGGACCCCTGAAATCCGGTATGCCGCTCGCCGTCGAAACCCCTGCGCCGGTCAGGATGAGCATCGCGTCAGAACCACGAATCAGTTCCGCAAATTGCTCGACATCACTGGGCATGGGATGTCAGCGTACTCAGAACCGGATCTTGGATCTTCGATCTTGGATCATGGATCTTGGATCTCGAACGCTACGCGTTCGCCCCCGCTTGCATGATGTCGAAGAGATTGCCTTCCGGATCCGAACAGGTCCGCCAACGAAACGTCTGCCACGTTTGTTCGTCATGCACACCACCACCGAGCTCTCGAACCCGAACGAGCGTCGCTTCGAGATCATCGACGACGAAATCGAGGTGGATCCGGTTCTTTCCGACTCTCGGCTCATCGACCTTCTGGATCCAGATCGTCAC
>CAYTWC010000396.1:0-1092 GCA_964441975.1 uncultured Acidimicrobiaceae bacterium
AGTCACTTCGGCACACACCGTTCGCCTGTACTTTGACGACGACGCCATCGTCGGTCGGTTGCGGGTCATCCACATCCACGATCTCGATCGGCGACCCGAAACTCTCGAACCGTGCAGCCCTCATCGGGCGCCTCCGGGACCTCGTGCGTGACCGAGGTTGGAAGCCAACGCCACCGCTGTTGCGAGCAGATCCGGCGTCCCCATCGCAGGCCCATGCATCGTCATGGGTTGGTCGAGTCCAGTTGCCTGATGACGTTCTCGACCGTGCCGAGGGTTCGACGCGTACTGTCTGCTCCGAGGACCTTGCGAAGGGCGGTCTCCTTGGGGATCGGTGCCTCCAGCGGAAGGGGACGCCACCAGAAGATCTCCTTGCCAACCACCTGGAGTCGGTCGGGGCCGGTTGCGATCGACGCAATCTCCTTGACCGTCTGGCGCGAAGGAACGCTCGACAGGAACACGATCTCGACCTTCCCCTCCGTGTCGGCGAAAGGGTTGATCAGCGGCAGCAATCGGAATTCGTGCTCGGACCTGGCGAAGACTTCCGTCCGAAAACCGTGATTCTGCTGAATCGCGTCTACGATTGCGTCCGTGTCGACGAACCTGTCGGACCAAGCGATCACGTTGCCGGATGCGGCAACGGACACGGCCTCGGGATATCCGGCATCAGCGACCGTCTCCAACAACTGAGCCATCTTCAGACGGCTGCCATCGACATTCACTCGGCGAAAGAGCAGAACAGTTCTCATGAACAACAACCTACAGGAGCTGGGGATACACGCCGATTATCAACAAGTCGGGTCGAACGACCCATTTGCGTAACGTAGTCGGTGTGCCACGCTAGGTAGTGCTATGGGAGAAATCACCAACGAACTGAACAGCTTTCTGGCGAACGAGGAGCCTCGTGACCTGGAAAGCCACGGTATCCGGACGGCGGGGGTTGCCGTTGCCATTGCGAACGCTATGGATCTACCGGAAGAGACCGTGAACATCGTTGCATTGGCAGCACGTATCCACGACATCGGGAAAGTCGGAATCGACCCGTTCGTGATCGGAAAGCCCGGTCTGATGCGTTTTTCCAAAAAACCTGGCAGG
>CAYTWC010000396.1:1102-1965 GCA_964441975.1 uncultured Acidimicrobiaceae bacterium
AGATGCGCCGTCACCCTCAGCTTGGCTACGACATCGTCAAGAACTTCGTCGACCCAGCGATTGCACGAGTGGTCCTCATGCATCACGAACGACTTGACGGCACCGGCTATCCGAACGGATCACCGGCGAACGAAATCGACATGCCGACGCGGATCCTGCACGTGGCCGACGCATTCGACGCTATCACCAGTACCCGTCCGTATCAGGCCGCACTTCCGGTCGATCACGCCATCTCGGAACTCGTCGCCCACACGGGCACGCAATTCGACCCGGAGCCCGTCCAGGCCCTCATCACCGTCGTCAGCTATCAGCTCGACACGCTGAACGGAACCGATCCGAATCGCAAGGTTCCGTACACGCTCGCTGCCGTCAGCTGAGCAGAACCCGCTCGCAACGAACCACGGATTCTCGGTTGAAGGTGTAGTGTCCACACCGTGGCCACCCGAAAGAAATCGCCTCAAACCATCGGATGGCGCGAATGGATCGAACTCCCCGAGTTCTCTTCGAAGTCGATGAAGGTCAAAGTTGACACCGGCGCCCAGACATCTGCGCTGCATGCGTTTCGACTTCGCGTCACCGAGAACGGCAACGGCACGTTCGCATCGTTCGAGCTTCACCCGTACCAGCGCAGCGCCAAGGGTTCGACGAAGGTGCGAGCCGAAGTCATAGGATTCAGGAGGGTGCGATCGTCCAACGGAAAGGTCGAACGCAGACCTGTCATCGTGACGACCGCCAAACTCGGCTCGGTGACCTGGCCCGTGGAAGTGACGCTCACGAAACGCGACCAGATGGGCTTCCGAATGCTGCTGGGTCGATCAGCCTTGCGACGTCGTTTCGTGGTCGATCCGAGTCGTTCGTACATC
>CAYTWC010000397.1:0-1929 GCA_964441975.1 uncultured Acidimicrobiaceae bacterium
CAAACATGCACGACCTCGACATCGGGATGCCTACGAAGTTGGTTCTGGATTCGGTGCGCCACGTCTCCGGGATGGAGGCCGGATGTCGGGCCGTGCGTGGCGAGCTGTCGTGATGCAATCGCCATCATCTCGTCGAGGTGCCGTTCCCTGTCGTATCGAACGCGCTGCATGTCCACTCCGGCGGATTCGGATCGAAGTCGTCCCCACCGTACCGCCGTGCAACTACCTTGGTGGCCATGGCAGACATGACCCAACCGGACAAACCGCTCGATGAACGCATCGCCCAGCTCGTGCAATCCGTTGTTCCGCCGGGTGCGCACCTTGAACGCGACGAGGATCTCGTGGAGGACATCATCGCCACCGCATTGAAGCTCATCAAGGACAACACCGACCGCGGCGATGTGAAGATGATCAACACGGCGATCAAGGAGATGCGCTACTCGCACCTCGTGTTCAACCCGTACGTCAACTACAAGAAGATTGCCGTGTACGGATCCGCCCGCACGAAACCTGACGATGCGAACTACCGCTTGGCGGAGGAGTTCGGACGTCGCATGGCGGAGGAGCTCGGATGGATGGTCATCACCGGAGCGGGTCCGGGGATCATGGAGGCGGCCAACAAGGGGGCTGGAACCGAAGCGAGCTTCGGCGTGAACATCCGACTTCCGTTCGAGGCCGGAGCCAATCAGTATCTGTCGCCCGGCAAGGTGATCAATTTCAAGTACTTCTTCACGCGCAAGGTCCAATTCGTGAAGGAGTCAGACGCATTCGCCCTCTTTCCCGGGGGATTCGGGACGATGGACGAAGCGTTCGAGCTGCTCACCCTCGTTCAGACCGGAAAGTCCGGCCTCCATCCGATCATCATGATCGATGCCGAAGGTACGGGGTACTGGGATGCATGGCTTTCGCTGTGCAACACGCTCGAGCAACAGGGGATGATCTCGCCGCACGACGCAAACCTGTACAAGGTCACTACGGACATCGACCAAGCGTTACACGAGATCCAACAGTTCTACGCGGTGTTCCACTCCGAGCGGTATGTCAACGGGATGCTCGTCCTGCGACTCAACCACGAGATTCCCGACTCGCTCGTCGACCGACTGAACAACGATTTCACCGACATCATCGTCCAGGGTGGGATCGAGAAGATCGGGGCGACCGAGGCCGAAATCAAATCCGACGACGTCGTCGAGCTGCCGAGGATCACGTTCAAATTCGACCGGAGAGGCTTCGGCCGCCTCCGGGCGCTGGTGGATGTGTTGAACGCCGAGGGTGTACCGCCGACCGACGGGTCGTAGTCGGGGAATCCGCCAAGGAACCGTCTTACGGTAGAATCTGCCGATGCGCGAGATACTGTCAGACCTTGTGGCGGAGCAGCAGCAACTGGACCAATTCCTCCAGACGCTGAGGACTCGTCAGTGGACGATCGCCACTCCGGCGACCGGATGGGACATCCAGGACATCGTCAGCCACCTTGCGTATACCGAGGCACTGGCAGCAGAGGTTCTCGAAGAAGGCCAAGCTCGTCTCGACGCTGAAGAGATCACGGACATCGACACCTGGACCCAGCGTGGCGTTGCCCAGGGACGCGGCAGACGACACCAGGAAATCATCGAATGGTGGCGATTCGGACGAGCCGACGTCGTTGAAGCGCTTTCTCGGATGCAGGCCACCGACCGGGTACCGTGGATCCACGGCGACATGAGCGCCCGGACGTTCGCGACCACCCGCCTCATGGAAACGTGGGCTCACGGACTGGATGTGAAGGCGGCCATTCTGGGCCGCATGATCCCGCTCGAGGAGCCACCGAACCTCGAGGAGGATGAAGAACCCGATCCGCTCGCCGATACCTCCCGCCTTCGCCACATCGCACTACTCGGTCAGCGCACGCTCCCGTTCGCATTCCAGCAAGCCGGTGAACAATTCCCC
>CAYTWC010000398.1:0-1927 GCA_964441975.1 uncultured Acidimicrobiaceae bacterium
CGAGGGCGATCTCCGCACGGCGGATCGCTCGCATCTCGGCCGCCTCGTCGACAACGATGGTCTCGTCCGACTCGTCCTCGGTGAGCATTTCGAGTTCCTCGGCTTCGAGTTCATCGAGAGCCTCGGCGTCCTCATCGGAGTCGTCGTCGCCATCGTCATCATCGTCGTCTTCGTCATCGTCGATGACGTCGTCGAGGGCGTCGTCGTCTTCGAGGTCCTCGAGGTCCTCGAGGTCTTCGAGGTCCTCGATATCGTCCGGTTCCTCGTCGTTGAATTCTTCTTCGATCTCGTCGGTCATGCGTTCCTCGGTAGTGATGACGGCGCGGAGCATACCGGACTCTGGAGCAAGGTCAACGAGCGTCAGATGACGAGGTCGATTGCGTCGCGAACGATGTCGATGCGGATCGGTCCTGCGCCGATCAACTCACCGTCGGACTCAAGTGCGAGATGCGGGGAACCGTCGACTGTGACGCTGCTGCCGATGTAGCGACGCACCGCGCGGTGTGTGAGGTGGTTGCCGGTGAGTACGCGTGGCATCACGCTGAATGCCTGACGTTTCCTGCCGGTGAAGACCTGCACATCGAACTGTCCGTCCGCCATCGATGCACGCGGCGCGATGTTCATGCCACCGCCGAAGAACTGGCCGTTGGCGACGACGATGTTGATCGCGCTCCCGCGGAACGTGTGGCGATCGACATGGAGCTCGACGTCGGGGACCTCCGTTCTCCAGAGTGCCAACCAGAATGCGATCGTGTACCTCGCCCGTCCGAGCCGCCGTGGCAAACGGGCTGCGGTGCGCACCGCCGCGGCCGCGACGCCGATGTCAGCGACATTCACGAAGTAGCGGACGCGATGATCGGGGAACGTGACGCGACCGAGATCGATGCCGTACAGATCGGGGTTTGCAATGCGGACGAACGCCTCATGAACATCCGGACCATGTCCGAATGTGCGAGCCAGGTCGCTGCCCGAGCCCGACGGCACGACGCCGACGGTGAACCGACGGTCGGTGTCGAGGCCCATGAGCGTGTTGATCAGGGCGTGAATCGTCCCGTCGCCGCCGATGGCAACGAAACGATCGACTCCCTGGGCGACAGCGTCAGCAACGACTCCACGCGCAACCTGCTCGGAGTCGGTCTCGACGAGCCGGATGTCGACGCCGCTGTCCGAAGCGATACGTCCGACCTCGTCAATGTCGCGCGGCCGGGAACCTGCTTTCGCATTGACGATGCCCACCCACGTCATGCAAGGCCACCGATCTCGACAATGCCACGGTCTATCGACCGAAGTGCGTCGTTTGCGACTGTTCGGTAGTCGGGGTAACCGTCGCGGATCTGTCGGATGAGGTCGAGGAGTTGGCGCGCGGAACGAACGAAGTCTCCCGCCCTGAGATCGTCGTCCTCGAACAGGTCAGCAAGGTCGTGACCCGAGTCCAATCCGTGGATCACGTCGATGAATCAGGGATCGACCATCGCCTGCTCGTCAAGACCGTGTTTCGCCTCGACTGAGCTGATGCGGCCACGTATCTGTTCGAGACGTTCCAGGAAGTCGTCGGCAAAAGGTGTGTACGGCAGTGGCGGCACGTCACCGCCACGTGTTTCGTACGTGAACACGGTCGCCGCTGCGGCGAATTCTGCGTAGTCCAGACCGTCGAACAAGCCGAGGCGCAATGCTTCAGCGAGGAGCAGATCCCGCTCGTTGTAGAGACGCCTGAGCGACTCTCCCCTGTCCGTCGTGTTCCAGCCGTTGATGTACCGAAGATCCCCGAGAACTGCCCTGATGCGTTCGAATGCGTCGAGCACGTCGTTCTGCTCCGCTTTCGTGATCCGACGTTCGATTCGCTCGAGATCCCGTTGGGCCCGACGTGCCCGGTCAACCCACGCCGTGTGGACTTCAAGTTCCGGACAAGCGGCGACGGGATTCTCGT
>CAYTWC010000399.1:0-1925 GCA_964441975.1 uncultured Acidimicrobiaceae bacterium
GCTCACGTTCCTCAGGCAACACAGCCTCCGTGATGGACCAATCGCTCGTGCCTACCGAACAAGAACGGCGAGTTCACCGAGCTACTTGAGCGTTTGGCCGCTAGAACGCCGAGAGGGCGGTCTCCTCGGATTCTCGGAGTTCGGCTGCGGCGCGTCGAGCTTCCTCGACGGTTCCCTCTGTCAGCTCGGCCCGGTCCGTGAGCAAGGTGACTTGATTGCGGAAGATCTGGAGAAAGCCTCCGTGGATCCCAGCGATCGTGATGCCTTCGCCGTGCACGACCTTGACCGCACCGGTGGCAAGAGCTGCCATCGTTGGCTGATGGTCCGCAAGTACACCGATGTCACCTTCGGTGGTCCGGGCCGTGACGAGTTCAGCCTCGCCTGACCACACAACCGCCTCCGGTGTGACGATGTCGACTTGGAACGATCGTGCCATCAGTTGGAACCCTCGATCTCCTTGGCCTTTGCGATTGCCTCCTCGGCACCACCGACCATGTAGAAGGCCTGCTCCGGAAGATGATCCAGTTCACCATCAAGAATCGACTTGAAGGACGCCAGCGTCTCGTCGAGCGGGGTGAACACACCGGGCTGGCCGGTGAACTGCTCCGCCACGAACATCGGCTGGGACAGGAACCGTTGGATACGACGGGCACGGTTGACGACCAGACGGTCCTCTTCCGAGAGCTCGTCCATACCGAGGATCGCGATGATGTCCTGCAGGTCGTTGTACCGCTGGAGGACCAGCTGGACCTGGGACGCGATCGCGTAGTGCTCGGCTCCGACGATCTGCGGGTCGAGCGCCTGGCTCGTCGAATCCAACGGATCGATCGCCGGATAGATGCCGAGTGCCGTCAGCGGACGGGAAAGCACGGTCGTTGCATCCAGGTGGGCGAACGCCGTGTGCGGAGCAGGGTCGGTGATGTCATCTGCAGGGACGTAGATCGCCTGGAGTGACGTGATCGACCGTCCACGGAGCGATGTGATGCGCTCCTGGAGAGCACCCATCTCCGACGAAAGCGTCGGCTGATATCCCACCGCAGACGGCATACGGCCGAGCAGCGTCGACACCTCGGAGCCAGCCTGTGTGAAGCGGAAGATGTTGTCGATGAACAACAGCACGTCCTGCTGTTGGACATCACGGAAGTACTCGGCCATCGTCAGCGCCGACAGGGCTACACGAAGACGCACACCGGGGGGCTCATCCATCTGACCGAACACGAGTGCAGCCTTGTCGATGACCCCGGATTCCTGCATCTCGAGGAAGAGGTCGTTGCCCTCACGGGTACGTTCCCCGACACCGGCGAACACCGACACACCACCGTGCTGGGTCGCGACACGGTTGATCATCTCCTGGATGAGCACCGTCTTGCCGACACCGGCACCACCGAACAGACCGATCTTTCCACCTTCGAGGTAGGGACTGATCAGGTCGATGGCCTTGATGCCGGTCTCGAAGACCTTCTTCTGCGGCTCGACATCCGCGAAGTCGGGCGGATCGCGGTGGATCGGCCACCGCTCGCCTACGAACTCAAGGTCCGGAGCGTCGAGTGCGTCACCCCAAACATTGAAGATGTGACCGAGGGTCTGGTCGCCGACCGGCACCGAAATCGGCGCACCGGTGTTGCGGACCTCTGCTCCGCGGACCACTCCGTCGGTCGGTGCGAGGGCGACGGCGCGAACCTTGTCGTCGCCGAGCTGCTGGGCGACCTCGCAGATGATGGTCGACTTCTGACCTTCGACCTCGATGTCAACTTCGATTGCAAAGTTGATCTCGGGCAAGGCATCCGCCGGGAACTCGACGTCTACCACCGGTCCCGCAACCTTGACGATGCGGCCCGAAGCGAGTGTTGTGACGCTCATGTGATGCTCTCCGTGTCTTGTCTTCTAACCGTTCGACAGCGCCTCGGCGCCACCAACGATCTCGC
>CAYTWC010000400.1:0-1924 GCA_964441975.1 uncultured Acidimicrobiaceae bacterium
GTGGGCCGAGACAGTGATCGTGAGAAACGGACCGAATGGCTGAACACCCTGAAACACCAGGGCGATGAGAAGGCCGAAAGCCTCACCGCAACCCGTCCTCTCACAATCCGCGCAGGACTCGGCCACGGATCCGGTCGCGGTCGGGTCGAGGTCTGATCTCATCCCGTTCGGAAAGTGTGAGAACCGCTTTGCTGGACCCGGAAGGGTGCGTCGACACTGGTTCCATTGGTCACGGGACTCGATTCCATCGTGGAGGTTGCCTAGAGGTGAGACTCTACATGTCGGTCGACTGGCACGCCTTGCGTGCTTGGATTGCGTCGCGTGTCAGCGATGATCCCGAGCTCGCCGAAGGGGTGACCGCCGACTCGACCTCGGCCGTGCGTCGCTACTTCTCCGCTTTGACCATCTCGAGTCTGGTTACGGCGGTGCTGATCGGTGGGACGGCAGCCGTTCTCGGCTCTGCCAAAGCACAAACAGATTCGAGTCCGAGTCTCCATTCGCACCGGTCACGACCGCGACGCACCCCTTGTGGTCCGGGATGTCTAGGTGATCCAAGCCACAGGCGCCTCGCCATCGCTGGTCGGACTCTCAGGCTTCGGACTGTGCCAGAGGTTCGTGGAGACCGATCATGAGGCCGTTCGGGTCGGCGATGTACGCGGCCAGACCGACGCCGGGGATCTCGAATTTGGGGACGAGGATCTCGGCACCCGCCGTCAGGGCCGTGGCGAGGGTGGCGGCGATGTCCTCGACGGAGATCACGGCAACCGTGATGGGTTCACCGTCTGGCGACTTGGTGATCCCGGTGTCGATGCCCGGTTCATCGCCGTGCGTCGCCACGAGGTAGTCCGGGTCACCCCACTCCTGGGGTTCCCAACCGAAGACCTTGTTGTAGAACGCACGGGATGCCTCGACATCACCGACGTTGAATTCCACATAGTTGACATAGGGCATCGTTAGCTCCAGTTCTCTTCTACGTACGCGGTGAATGTGCCGAGGATCTCCCTCTGACCAGTCGAGTATCCCATCGCGGTCCCTTCGTCCGGGAGGTTTTCGTGTTCGACGATCACGGTGGTCGTGTCGCCGTCGCTCACGAAGCGGACCGTGACGATAGAGACTTCGGGCCAATCGGCGACCTCCCAGGAGTAGGCCACCTCCTCGTGGGGTTTCCACACCCGGACCGTCCCGATCTGGTGTTCGGTCCCATCGGACCACGTCTCGTAGAACCGGCCTCCTTCTTCGGTTTCCATCGTCAGGCCCTCTGGCTCGATGCCTTCGGGAGCGAAGGTGTACTTGTATGTGCCTCGCCATGGCCACCAATCGCCGATCTTCTCCGTATAGGCGGTGAAGACCGTTGCGCGGTCTGCGCGGATGGTCACCTTCTCACTGATCGTCGCCATCGGATGTCTCCTCTACATAGTTCTTGAGCGAAGTGAGTGCTGTTTCCCACATTGCCTGGACTTCCTCGAGCCACTGGTTTGCATCGTCGAATGCGCCGTCGGCGACCGAGTACCAGTTTCTCCTGCCCTCGGTCCGGGACTCGACCACACCTGCAAGTCTCAGGACTTTCAGGTGTTTGGATACGGCAGGGCGTGACATGGAGAATGGCTCCGCGATCTGGGCCACGGTGGCGGGTTCGCGCACGAGTCGCCTGACGATCTCCCTCCTTGCGGGATCCGACAGTGCGGAGAATGTGCGGTCCAGTGTCGAGGTTGCCATTCCCGAATGGTAACGGATTGGTTACCAATCGTCAAGGGGGTTCCTTCCGGCACACAGAAAGCGGGGCCGTCGATGTGGCCCCGCTTTCCGTGTCTGTGGTGTCCGGCTGAGGGCTAGCTCTCCATGCCGTCCTTTTGCGAGTCGGCGAACAGTTCGCCCATGGCTCCGATGCTCGCGAGGATCGACGTCGTCTCCATCGGGAGGTAGA
>CAYTWC010000401.1:0-1915 GCA_964441975.1 uncultured Acidimicrobiaceae bacterium
TCGCCAGCCGCGTTCTCGACCCCGATGCTTGACGGAGTCGGGAGGGCAGCGACGATTGCTGGGTCAACGTTCGCGTACGCAACAACGATCTCGGGGAACACCGGGTCTATCACGGAGAACAACACGACCTCCATGTCCAGGACCGCAGGGCTCCCCCCGAAGTACTGGACCTGGTCGTACTCGATGATGGCGACATCCGGACCAGCGGTTGCCAGCGAAACGCCGCCGATATCGGCCGGGTTCGAGTCGTCGTAGAAGATCTCGAAGTCGTTCCACAGCAGAGCCAGCACGTTGTTCGGATAGTCGGCGTCCGGTGTCTCCTGTGCCGTCCACGGAGCGCCCGCGTAGTTGTTCGGCGCATCGAAGATGATGAAACCGTCATCCGTGAACGAAACGCCGTTGTAGTAGTCCCCGTAGAACGGAATCGGGTTGTTCGACGTCGCTGTTGTGAACAGCGACGTGTCACCCACGATGGAGCTCTGCGGGAGGATCCCGAACGCTGCGAGATCCACGTAGCCACCGAATCCGGTGTCACAGGCCGGGTTCGTACTCGGTGTCGAGACCTCGTAGAACATCTCTGCAAGGGATGGGGACTCCATCACGCCACTCCACTCGACCACGCCGTCCGCCACGGTTGCACCGCCGGTGACCGAGCCGTCGACGTACGTCATGCCGTCAGGAATCGTGTCGGTGATCGTGTACGCAAGATCCTGAGGCGTGACGTTCGGATTCACCGTGATCGTGTACTCCAACGTGTCGCCAGGAACCGCCTCGCTCGCGCTGACGGTCTTGGTTACGTCATCGGCGACCCGCGCAAGCCGGACGGGAACCGTTCCGATGTTGCCTGGATTACTCGAAGACGTACCAAGCGAGAACGCACCGTAGAAGCGGTCACCAGCGGTCGCATCGAGGTCCCACTGGACTCCGACGCTGAACGGTTCGAGCTGTGGCTGGGTATCTGGGCCGGTGACCTCCATGTTGCCCAGGTCTGTGTCAGGGACGATCGCGGTTGCGACCGTGAATCCGTGTTCGAGACCGGTTGCCGGTTGTGCCCAGTTCTGGATGATCAACCAGTATGGGCCCGGGGTCGCTTCGACCGAGCACGACTCGAGGGCCGTTCCGGACGCCGACTGACAGATCTGCTCGCCCTCTTGAGGAATCCCGTCACCGTTGGTGTCGAATCCCAGGTAGAGGTCGAGGTCCGGAGCGTCGGATTGGGTGACCTCCGCTATGAGCTCAAGCGATCCTGCCGGTACATCGATGGTCGTCACGAGGACCTGACTGAGATCGTCGTACACCTCAAGCGACGTCGGATCCTCGACCAGCGTGTGTTGGCTGAGATCCGCTTTCGTCAGCCCGACGATGTCAACCCTCAGGTCCGTGATCTCGAGGGACTCGAACCCGTCTGCCTGGATCGAGCCAGTGTCGCGTGCTGTCGTGATCTTGACGATCTCGGGTATCGATCCTGTTGTGGGTTGCACGGCGATCGGGAGGTGCAGGTCAGGCCCCGTGCCCGTGATCTCGACCGATCCGAAGTGGTACCGGTTCGCGGCTGCACCCGTGACATTGGCAGTCACCGTGACGGTGGCCGTTTGTCCGGCAGCCAGCGTGATCGTCGAGGGGCTGACCGCCAGAGTCATCCCGCCGGACGTCGTTGTCGCCAGGTTCCACGTACCTGCCGTGGTCGCTGTCAACTCACGGGTCCATGAGCACTCAACGACACATGCTCGGTCGGACATCGAAGCGAGGTTGAGCGAAGTCGGATCGCCGCCTGCCGCGGGATCGGCTGCCTCATAGTCGCCAACGGATTCCTTCAGGACGAGTCCGGCGTTCGCGGCAGCCGCCACATCGACACGTCCACCACCAAGGTCGAACGGATCCGCCGGCGTTGCGCCGTCTTCCTTCACGAGATCTC
>CAYTWC010000402.1:0-1903 GCA_964441975.1 uncultured Acidimicrobiaceae bacterium
GAAACGGATGTGTCGTCGACCCGAAGGTGCTGCTCGAAGAGATGGAGACCCTGCGACGCCGAGGGATCGATCCGTCGCGGGTGCTCGTCTCCGGAAACGCACACCTGATCATGCCCTACCACCGCAAGCTCGACGCGGTGATCGAGCGCTACCTCGGTGACGCGATGATCGGAACGACCAAGCGCGGGATCGGACCCGCGTACATGGACAAATACTCTCGTTTCGGTATCCGCGTCCAGGATCTCTTCGACCCCAAGATCTTCAGGGAGAAGCTCGCTGTCGCGGTGAAGGACAAGAACAAGCAGTTGATGAAAGTCTACAACCAGCTCCCGGTGGACGTCGACGACATCTACACCGAGTATCTCGGATACGCCGAGTTGCTGGCAGACCACATCACCGACACGTCGCTCGTGGTATGGGAGGCCGTTCGGGAGGGAAAACAGGTTCTCTTCGAGGGCGCCCAAGGCACCCTGCTCGACATAGACCACGGCACCTACCCGTTCGTTACGTCCTCGAACCCCACGGCGGGAGGCGCCCCCGTTGGATCCGGGATCGGCCCGAAGGACATCGACCATGTCATCGGCGTGGTCAAGGCGTACATCTCCCGCGTCGGCACGGGGCCGTTCCCGACCGAACTCGACGACGAGATCGGCGACGCATTGATCGACATCGGCGGGGAGTACGGAACCGTGACCGGCCGACGGCGCCGATGTGGATGGCTCGACACGGTCGCACTCAGGTACGCCGTCCGTGTCAACGGCCTGACCGAAATCGCGCTGACGAAGCTCGATGTCCTGTCGCACTTCGACACGATCAAGATCGCAACCGCGTACCGGTCCGGCGACGATCGGTTCACCGAGATGCCAAGGCAACAACGAGTCCTCTACACATGCACACCCGAATATGAGGAGCACGACGGATGGGGTGACGACATCTCGGGCATGACGTCATACGACCAGCTCCCTGAAGCCGCCAAGGCATACGTCGAACGTATCGAGGAGATCGCCGGCGTTCCCATCAAGACGGTATCCGTGGGCCCGTCGCGGGCCGCGACCCTTCGCCGGTAGCGTCGTGCGGGTTCTCCTCCTCGGTGGCGGCGGCAGGGAGCATGCCCTCGGATGGAAACTTGCCCAAAGCAAAGAACTCAGTCGGCTCATCAGCGCTCCGGGGAACCCGGGTCTCGCCGAGATCGGCGACGTCGAGCCAGCGATCGACATTTCTGACCCGGAGGCAGTTGTCTCGCTTGCTCGGGACCGCACCGTCGACTTCGTCGTCATCGGTCCCGAGGCGCCCCTTGCGGCAGGCGTGGCGGACGGGCTCACCGCGGCCGGTATCCCGGTGTTCGGCCCGACGGCAGCGGGTGCGATGCTCGAAAGCTCCAAGTCGTTCGCAAAGGCCGTCATGGCGGCCGCTGACGTCCCCACGGCAGCCTCGGTCACCTTCACGAACGCGGAGGACGCCTACAGGCACCTGGCCGCCGCACAGCCACCGTTCGTTGTGAAGGCCGATGGCCTTGCGGCAGGCAAAGGTGTGCTCGTCACCGAGTCCCTCGAACGGGCGAACCGGTGGGTAGATGACTGTCTCGACGGTCGGTTCGGGGGTGAAGGAGCAGCAGTCGTCATCGAAGAACACCTCTCGGGTGACGAGCTGTCGGTCTTCTTCGTGTGTGCGGACGGACAAGCGCTCCCATTCGAACCAGCGCGTGACTACAAGCGACTTGCCGACGGTGATGCGGGCCCGAACACGGGTGGGATGGGGTCGTACTCGCCGGTGGCCGATCTTCCATCCGACCTCATCGATTGGACACGGCGCCGCGTTGCCGAGCCGACGCTGGCCGAGCTGTCCCGCCGCGGCATCGGCTATGTGGGATTCCTGTACGTCGGGCTGATGCGCACCGACGAAG
>CAYTWC010000403.1:0-1898 GCA_964441975.1 uncultured Acidimicrobiaceae bacterium
TCAGGGTCACAGTCGTCCCCTCAGCCACTTCGGTGCCAGCCGCCGGGTTCGTGCTGATCACAAGCCCCGCTTCGACGTCGGTGCTCGCCTCTTCGGTCGTAGCGACCACGAATCCCTCAGCCTCCAATGCGCTTTGGGCGTCGGCCGCTGCCTGACCCGTCACGTCCGGGACGGGAACGGTGGTCGGAGGTGGTGGACCGGTCGAGACCGTGATCGTGACCGTTGTCCCCGGATCGACCTCAGTTCCTGCCGCAGGATCCTGCGAGATGACGGTGCCGGCGGGCACTGTCTCATCCGCGGCCTCGACGGTGCCCGAAACGAGACCGATCTCGATGATGGCTGCGGTGGCGTCGGCCTCGGTCTGGCCGACTACGTCCGGAACCGCGACCTGGTTGCCACCGAGAAGCGCAATCAGGTTGGTCATCGACACGACCTGAGAGATGGCGATCGCCGGTGTCGTGCCATCGCTCACGGCGAAGACGCTCGTGAACGAGTCGGCGCCGATCGCTATGTCCCGGGTCACCCCGTCGACATCGAATGTGACCGTTCCTTCCGCCACGGTTTGGATAGGCAGCCCGTCACCGGGTGCGACCTCAACAGCTGCTTCGGTACCGACCGTGACCATCACTGGCGCGACGGTTGCATTCCAGAACGCGACCTTCGCCATCCCGGCGTCGATCGGTGCAACTTCGATCGGGTATGCGGATGCGGTTGCGTCATCTTCTCCGTAACCCGAAACAACGGTCGCTGCCGTGCCGGGGTCAGCGGTAATCGATGCGGCTGAATCGACCGTCCCTCCTGTGAAGGTGATGTCGTACGTTCCTGCCGCCACGGCGATGCCTGCGCCGTCCGCGGCGTAGTCGAGGGGGCCGATCGTATCCGAGCCGACCGCCACCGACACGGGATCGGTACTCGCCCCGTTGATCGCTCCGATGGCTGCGGGGGCCGTCTCCTGAGCGGCGCCGACGCCGATCGACAAGACGAACAATGCCATGGCGAGTGCTGCCACTGACAGCAGCCGTATCCGATGTTTCATACCCACTCCTGGTTGCGAGATCTCGATTCGTGGAATCCTATGGGGTTATCGGTCATTGCCCGGGCAATGTGAAGGGGTATCGGTCCCTTCCGCGAATCGAGGGTGGTCCGGGTCGTCGGCGGACCCGGACCACCCTTCGTGCGGTATCAGGCGAGAACGACAGACAGGTCGATTGCCTCGCTCAACGTATGCCCGAACGGCGATGTAGACACGACCTTGTCGTGCAACGCCTCAAGCGCTTCGGCGTCGGCGTCCGAATCGATGTGGACGGTCGCCCGCAGCGTGTCGTATCCGGCGTGCCCTGGCCTGAGACCCAGGAAGGCTTCAAGATTCAGGTCGCCTTCGACGTCGATGCTCAGGTTGTCGATTCGGATGCCTGCCGCCGTCGCATTGGCCGCATAGCCGATTGCGAGGCAGGACCCGAGTGCTCCGATCAGCTGCTCGACCGGGTTCGGTGCGGTGTCCGTCCCGCCGAGGGCGGCCGGTTCGTCCGTTCCGATTGGTGCGAATTCCCTGATCCTCGTCGTGGTCCGAAATCCACCGTCCCAACCGACGGTCGCCTTCCATGTCGTATTGCCTTTACTCGGTTCTTCGACAATGGCGTTGGCAAGGCCACCGACGGCGGCGATGTCGACATTGTTCAATTTGATATCTGTTGTGGTCACGTTCAATCCTTGTTCGATGCGACCGATCGATCGGTCGACTTGGGAACGAAACGCCAGCTACACCTCTCGGGTGGTGGCGTTTCCTAGGATCGCGGCGTGTGCGCGTCCGGGTGGGCCACCCGAGAGCTGTGCATGCACCGACACATGACGACACCACGCGAGAACACGACGAGGCGGGACACCGAAGCGGGTGTGTG
>CAYTWC010000404.1:0-1890 GCA_964441975.1 uncultured Acidimicrobiaceae bacterium
CCGTCCTGGGGCGCTCCGATTGACTAGTCCCCGGCACTCGGGGACTAGCCTCATCGACCGAGAACCCAAGCGGTGACTGCACTTCTGACCGCTGGGCCGGTTCCGATTCCGACGAGCGACATGCTGCAACGTTCGCGTCGTCAGTCAACCACTGTAAGTATCGGGTTGACCACGTCGGGCTGACCTGTATCCTTGCTCGGGTAGGGACATGCACAGTTCCGGGCGCGCTCCTGGCTGTGCATTGCCGGCGAGTCATCGCTCGCCGGAGGCAGCCGACGAATAAGGACGGGCTCATGAGGGTGGAAGATTTTCGGATCCGATCGGCAGTGATCATGGTCGCCGTGTTCACGCTGATCGCAACCGCGATGGTGATGATCCAGCTACAACGCGCTAAAGCATTCCCCGGCGCGAACGGCAAAATCGTGTACGAGCAGAGCGGCACGCTGTACACGATGAATTCGGATGGTTCCGGCATGTCGCTCCTGCGGGCCCAGGGAATCGACCCGGCGTGGTCGGCAGACGGCACGAAGGTGGCGTTCACGGACACGTCGACCGGCGACTTCAACATCTGGACCGTCAACGCTGACGGTTCCGGCTCCACGCAGGTGTCATCCGGCGACAGCGACTTCGATCCCGCGTGGTCCCCGGACGGTGAATGGATTGCGTTCCGGCGCGTCGTCGAACTCAGCTTCGCCGCGGGAACCGCCACGGCCACCGACCCCACCGGAATCACACTGACCGACACGACGGCGGGAGCCTTCGATGACGTCGCTGTCGGTGACACCGCAACCAACGTGACAACAGGCGAATCCGCAACCGTCACAGCGAAGGCCGCTACCACGCTCACAATGGCCGGACTGCCGTCCGGCTGGACCGCTGGAAACGCGTACACGGTGACAAAGGAACAGCAGCGGCTGTTCAAGATCAAGACCGACGGGACGATGGAGACCGCGCTGTCGGCCGCAACCGCAACGGATCGTTACAACGACTACGCACCTGACTGGTCCCCCGATGGGACACAGATCGCTTATGCGACCAATCGCAATGGTGCGGACGATGTGTACGTGATGCTCGCGGCGGGTGAGGGTGCCGGTGCGCCGACGAACCTCACCGCTTCAATCCTCGACGTCGCTTGGGATCCGAGCTGGTCACCCGACGGAACGGCAATCGCGTTTGCGTCCGCCGATGATGGCGACGGTGGGAGCACACCCGAGAACATCTGGAAGATGGATGCCGACGGATCGAACAAAGTGATTCTCACCGAGGTAGACACCGCCAAGGACGAACACCCGTCCTGGTCACCCGATGGAACGTCGATCGTCTTCGAACGTGAAATAGGCGGCAACGTCTCGATACACGTCGTCTCCACCGACGGTGCAACCCACACAGAGATCGCTGCGGCACCACCGAGCCGGACGGAGCCACATTGGCAGCCGACACTCGGCGGAGTCGCCGACGCGTACGGGCTCAGCGAGGGCGCGACCGCGATCGTCAACGCCGCCACCGGTGTCCTTGCGAACGATCTCGCACTCGTTTCGAACGTCGGGGCGATGACCGCGGTCAAGGACTCGGACCCAGCGCACGGGTCGCTGACGTTCAACGCCGACGGGTCCTTCACCTACGTGCATGACGGGTCGGAAACAACGACCGATTCATTCACGTACCACCCCGTCCAAGGCGGGTTTGCCGGAGCCACGACCACTGTGACGCTCACCATCGCACCTGTGAACGACACGCCTGTCGCCGGCAACGATGGTCCGTACGCCGTCCAGACGGGTGGCACCAAGTCGCTCGTGGCGCCCGGTGTGCTCGCCAACGACACCGATGATGGTGCGCTGACGGCGGTGAAGGTGTCGAATCCTGCTCATGGTTCGGTGACGTTGAATGCGA
>CAYTWC010000405.1:0-1888 GCA_964441975.1 uncultured Acidimicrobiaceae bacterium
GGGTTGAAGAGGATGTCGACGTCGACCGCGTCACCAAGCGAGTTCGTCGCGCTGACCACCGGTTGCGCCGTGAAGATGTTCGATCCGTCGACGTAGACGGTGGGCGGCTGTGTCGTCGTGTCCACTCCCGTCGAAACGTCGCCGTCGACGATGAGGTTCGTCACGTAGTCGGTTGTTCCGTCCTCGTCGGTGATGGTGACATCGAACAAGTCCGGCAACTGATCGGCAATCTGTTCTGCGCCGGGACCGACGACTGCCGTTCGGATCGAATCGACGTTGAAATTGGCTGCATAGCCGAAGACCACGAGCAGCAGGATCGGAAGCACGATGAGCATCGCCATCGTGCGCTTGTCACGGCGGAGTTCGCGGAACTCCTTGAGAATCATGGCACGCATGCGGGCGATGTTAGGCACAGCCGTCTCGGCCTACCGGAGTCAACCGCTCAGGCGATGTTCTCGAAACCCCACTCGGTGCGTGATGCCCTGGCGGCGTCGACGTCGACCCTGCTCAGGAGACTGAGTCCGACGACAAAGCAGGCGGCCACCGAGACGATCGCCGTCCTCCCGGAACCCGAAACGGCGCTGACGAGCCCGAACACCAGTGGACCGATACCCGAGAGTTTCGAGAAGACAGAGAAGAACCCGAAGAACTCCGCGGATGCGTCCTCAGGAATCATCGTCCCGTAAAGGCTCCGGCTGAGCGCCTGGACACCTCCGAGTACGAACCCGACGACCGCGGCGAGGCCGAGGAAACCCGTCGACGAACCCTCGGGTATGAAGTACGCAGCGAACGCGAGCGCCGTCCAGATCACCAAAGCGTTCATGATGGCTCGCTTCGGCCCGGTCTTTCCCGAGATCGCACCGAACATCAGCGCCCCGACGAACGCGATGAACTGGACGAGTAGGAAGGCGAGGGCGATGGTCTCGATCTTGAGACCGAGTGTGTCCTCGGCATAGGGGCCCGAGACGGCGATCACCGTGCCCGTTCCGCTGTTGTACACGATGAAGGCTACGACGAACAGGAGCAGCTGGGGGAAGTGCTTGAGCTTCTTCGTCGTCGCCTTGGTCCGGTCGAACCCGATACGAGCGAAGTCCGCCACCGTGTGCTTTTGGTTGGCGATCTCGGTGTCTGCGGGTAGGCGGGCAAGCGAGAACAACGAGAATCCGATCCACCACAGACCAGCTCCGAAGATCGCGATGCGAGCGGCCAGCGCTTCCGTGAGTGTCGCTCCGGGTTCGTCGCTGCTGAACATGATGAGCACGAGCGCGAGAGCGAGGTAGAGCCCACCGCCGAGGTATCCGAGCGCAAAACCCCTCGACGAGACCTTGTCGATCGTGTCGTCCGTCGTGATGTCAGGGAGGAATCCGTCGTAGAAGACGTTCGCTCCGACGAACCCGAACTGGCTGATGATCACGATCACGAGGAACACGAGGACTTGGCCGTCGGGGACGAACGGTACGCCGAGGGCGAAGATGGCCCCGAGGAAGGCGAAGTTCCGCAGCATCCGTTTCTTCGAGTCCGAATAGTCGGCCATGGCCCCGAGAATCGGCATGGCGATGAGGAGCACGATGGACCCGACGCCGATCAGAATGCTGAACAGCGCCTCACCGGATAGCCCCCAGTAGGTATCCGAGGTCATCATGGTGCCTGTGAAGAACGCGCCGACGACAGCACCGAAGATCGTGATGTACGCCGAATTCGCCCAGTCGTACATCGCCCAACCGAAGATGGTGCGTTTGTCGTTCTTGACTGTCAGCCTTCCCTCTCCCTCAACGGCTCCGCCAAGCTAGCACCTCAGCGCCCGGCGAATCGTTCTGCCACTCGTCAATCCTCCGCGGCGACAGCGTCGTGGGATGCCCACACGTCGTCGGTGGTGCGGCGCCACAGC
>CAYTWC010000406.1:0-1875 GCA_964441975.1 uncultured Acidimicrobiaceae bacterium
GCGGTGGCTTACTGCGATCGGAAGGGGTGCGTTCGAGACCGAGACCCGGTTCCGCATCGACCCGGGGCCGATCCCCGCAGCTCGGTTCGACGTCCCGGCAGATCCTTCGTCAGCGGCGTTCCTGTGGGCTGCCGCTGCGATTGCGCCTGGGTCCACCATCGTGACCCCCGAAGTGTCACTCAATCCGGGGCGCATCGGATTCCTCGAGATCCTTGAGCGCATGGGTGCGGGGGTTGAGGCCGTCGTGACCGACTCAGTTGGGGGTGACCCGATCGGCACCGTCACGGTCACAGGACGAACGTTGACCGGTGTGACGATCGACGGATCACTCGTGGCTTCTGCGCTCGATGAGCTTCCGCTCGTCGCGGTTGTCGGAGCGTATGCAGACGGGATGACCTCGGTGAGGGACGCCGCGGAGCTCAGGGTCAAGGAGTCGGATCGGATCGGTGCGATCGAAGCCATGCTCGTGGCGCTCGACGGAGGCATTGCGACCGTTCCGGACGGTTTCGATGTGGTCGGCACCGGATTCCTCAACGGTGGAACGGTTGAGACGTTCCACGATCACCGCATCGCCATGGCCGCTGCGATCGCAGCCACACGGGCGTCGGGCGACGTCGAGATCGTCGACTCGAACATTGCTGCCGTCTCCTGGCCCGAGTTCTACGACACGCTGGAGGCGCTGTGGTCATAGCCATCGATGGTCCGAGCGGAGTCGGAAAGAGCACGGTGTCGCGTCAAGTCGCCGACGAACTCGGTCTTGCATATCTGGATACAGGATCCACGTATCGAGCCGCGACGCTTGCTGTCCTCCGAACAGGCGTCGATATGACGGACGAGTCGGCCGTGTTCGACGTCGTCACACGACACGCGATCGACTACGACGAGCGGGGCATCCTGCTCGACGGGCAGTCGGTCGCGTTCGATGTCCGATCCGATGCGGTCACCGGCGCTGTCAGCGTCGTATCGGCCCATCCATCGGTCCGAGCAGAGATCGTCGAGGTCCAACGGCGCTGGGTCGCTGCCCACGACGGTCAAGCCGTGGTCGAGGGTCGGGACATCGGCACGGTCGTGTTCCCTGATGCACCCGTGAAGGTCTATCTGACTGCCTCACCGCTCGTTCGGGCGCAGAGGCGCGCAAAGGACTCCGAGACAGACGGGCAAGACATCTCCGAGATCGCGGACAAGCTCGCTGCCCGCGATCACGCCGATTCGACACGCCGGACGTCACCACTCCGCCCCGCACCTGACGCCACCACCATCGACACCGGCGACCTGTCCATCAGCGACGTGGTGCACCAGATCGTCGAATTGGCGGAGTCGCGGTTCACTGGGGACTGAGGACAGCGGCAAAGAACACGGGGACGAGTCACCCGGCACGCCGCCGCAACGCGTGTCAGCCTGGGTCGGTCGGAGACGTCTGAGTTGCAATCTCCTGACCATCGGCGTCGAGGAACCGGAACAGCGCTGCCGATCCGTCAAGTACTCCGGTATTGAACATGACGACACCGCCAACTGGACGTTGCCACTCTTCGTTTCCTACCGACGTGCCCATGGTGACCACGGCAACGTCTGGGCTGAGATCCAAGAACAGCATGAACGACTGCTCGTCGTCACTCGGCAGCCCTCGGGCGCGGAGGGATAGAAGCTTTTCTCCCAACCCGGTATCCGCTTCGAATTCAAGACACGCCTCCGAGGCCTGGTCCCGGTCGAACACCCGCGTGCACAGGTACTCAGTGGCTTCTCCGCCCGAAGCGCGTTCCCGGATGACACGGACGGCCACATGCTGACCATCGAGGTAGCCGATGTAGACCGGGGTCCACGTCAGGAGTGATTCACTGTCGCTTGTCGAATCGGTCATCCACAGTGCATCCGTCA
>CAYTWC010000407.1:0-1870 GCA_964441975.1 uncultured Acidimicrobiaceae bacterium
CGAGGCATATCACGTTGATCACCCCCGGCGACCCGGATTGCCCGTCGCAGAACTGTCCGCAACACTCGGGGTCGAACACGACATCGTCGTGTGGGTCGTCGAGCGCGCCGAAGGACTTCGCCTCGTCGAGGGATTCGTCGCGACCACGTCGTTCTCCGATGAACTCGACGCTGGCGACCGCGCCGCAGTCGACACAGCGATTGCACAGCTGAACACGTCGTTCGACGTTCCGCGCTCGTCACAGCTCGGGCTCGACGAAGACCTGATGCGCGGCGCAATCCGCCGCGCCGAGATCGTCCAGATCGAGCCTGACCTCGTGTTCACGGTGCGTCAGATCGACGAAATCAAGTCGCGCCTCTCAGAGCTTCCGGACGGCTTCACAGTGAGCGAATTCAAAGACCACTTCGGCATGGCCCGCCGTCAGTCGGTCCCTCTGCTTGAGTGGCTGGACAAGACGGGAGTCACCCGTCGCTCGGGCGACGGGCGCACCGTGCGATGACGGCGCAGGGACGATCCGGCTAGCTCGCCGCGAGGGCGTGACGTCGTTCTGATTCGGTGAGGCCGCCCCAGATTCCGTAGGGCTCCTTGATGGCGAATGCGTACTCACGACACTCGGCCGCTACCGGGCACACTTGGCAAACAGCTTTCGCCCGTATCTCTCGTCGTTCTCGCTCTTCCTTCCGTTCCTGTGTCGTCGGGGGGAAGAACAGGTGGGAGTGGTTGCCGCTGCAAAGTGCAACCGGGTGCCAAGATCGATCTTGAGACATCACGGAGAGAATCGCCCTTCTAGTCGAGTACCTAAGCCACGAACGTCGGCCCAAGCAGCCGACACGCGGTGACGAACCTAGTCAGCGACCGGCGGGGGCGCCAGCGGTTTTTTTCCCGTTCGGTCGTCGGTCAACGAGGCTGTTGAGGGGCCTGCGATCCGATCGGGTCGACTTCCAGCAGGAGACCGGTGATCCCGACGACCTCGACCGGCGCACCGGGTGTGATCGTGACGCCACGATCGGCGGTCGCTCGCCAACGGGCTCCATCAAGCAGGATGACCCCGATCGGATCGAGCTCGTCGACAGCGACGCATCGCCGGCCGAGAAGGTTCTCTCGCCCGACCGTCGGCGTCGCGAATCGTCCCCGAACGACGGTCGTGAGGGTGTACCAGACGAACAGGATCGCCGCAGCAGACGCCACGATCACGAGCCAGAGAATCGGTGGGTATGCCGGCCGGGTGGTTGTGAATGTGTAGCCACCGGCGACAATCAGGACGGACCCGGCAACGGCACGCCAATCCACACGGTTCTGTACGAACCCCCACACCAACAGGCCGAACCCCACAACGATGAGACCTACGGATGGCCACCACATCGGCAACGTTGCGAGGCCGTACGAGGCGGGGATGAATGACATCCCGGCCACGGCAGCCATGAGCCCGGATCCTGCCGCGTAGAACTCGAAGGCGGCGAACGAAAGCCCGATGACCAAGAAGAGGAATGCGGTCTCCGGTCTCGCACCGAGTCGAAGAAAGCGGTCGAGGAGGCCGGTCTTGACGAACGTGACAGGTCGCGATGCGACTACGAACTCCTCACCGTCGACCGTTTCTGTCCGGGCGGTTGAGAACGTGAACATCTCTCCCGTTCCACGGGTCACGGTCACGCCATCGAGCGAGACTATGAGTTGTCCGAGGGCGGGATCGACCCGATCGACGAACCCGTAGATCTCGGGGTCGTCGGTCGATACCGTCATCGTCGCCTCGGCGAGGTCGGCCTGGGTCGTCGCCCACTGGTCAGGGTCGGGACCGGGTCTCACGCTCGGAGGACCCTCACCCGATCGCTGTACTGCCGGGTCGAGGTAGCCGACAATGGCCCCGGGTGCC
>CAYTWC010000408.1:0-1869 GCA_964441975.1 uncultured Acidimicrobiaceae bacterium
GTCGAGCTGGTAGTCCTCGCGAGTTTGTCGTTTCTCGATCTCGCGTATGGCGCCGTCGACCTCGATCCCATCGCCGATGGGCTCCAGGTCGTGGATGCGAGGGATCTGCCTGATCCTCTGCCGCTCCACCTGCCCACGATCGTCACACAGGTCGACTCCCGACTCCGCGCCTCCGATCTGTCGGTCGCGCTCGGCCGAACGCTTCCATCGGACCATCCCCTCACGATTCTGGATCGGCTTGGCGATCCCGACGAAGTGGTCGAGATGTCAACGGTGTCGGATCTCGCGCGGTATGAGGCTGGCGAGCGCTGCTCGGTCTTTGTGGACACGACGCCTGTGGGATTGCTCGGACTTGTCGCCACGAACCGGATCCTTCGCGCAGAGTGCCCGTGGGACCACAAGCAGACCCACCACACACTTGTCACCCACCTCATCGAAGAGGCATACGAACCGGTCGACGCGATCGGTCGGCTCCCCGCAGCGGCCCCCGCGGGTGAGGTCGACTACGGCGCCTATGCCGAGGTCGAGGAGGAGCTCG
Source organism: uncultured Acidimicrobiaceae bacterium (assembly GCA_964441975.1). Lineage (GTDB taxonomy): Bacteria > Actinomycetota > Acidimicrobiia > Spongiisociales > UBA5794 > UBA5794. The sequence goes on from CAYTWC010000408.1 coordinate 539, forward strand.
GAGATCTGCTCCTCCAAGTGGTATTCCACGCCACGCTTGCATCTGAGTCAGGAGCGTTCGACCTTGACGAGGTGGCCGAGGGGATACGAAGGAAGCTGGTCGCTCGTCACCCCCATGTGTTCGGTGACGTGCAGGTTGCGGGTGCCGATGAGGTCCTTGCGAACTGGGAGCAGCTGAAGCAGGACGAAAAGCAACGTGGCAGCCTCATGGACGACGTCCCCGTGGGGATGCCAGCGATGGCCAGGGCTATGAAGCTGCAGAAGCGAGCATCAAGCGTTGGTTTCGATTGGGACCTGCCAGCCGCGGTGTTCTCGGTGCTGGAGTCGGAGATCGCTGAACTTGCCTCTGCTGCGACACCCGGAGAACGGACGCATGAACTCGGCGATGTGCTGTTCAGCGCCATCAACCTCGCCCGACATCTCGATGTCGATCCCGAGGTTGCTCTGCGATCGAGCGCAGATAGATTCGACAGCCGATTTCGGGCCATCGAGGCCGATCTGGCACGCCAGGGCCTCGACGTGTCTGGGGCATCCGATGTGGTGTTGGCCGAGGCATGGGAACGGGCGAAGTCGCGTACCGAGGGTTCCGACGCAAAGCAGTGACGAAGATCGAACACGGTCTACCCTGTCCATGATTTCTCAACCTTGGGCGTATTGATGACCGACTCACAGACCACCATTGTTCGTGTTCATGCTCGCGAAGTGCTCGACTCACGGGCGAACCCGACTGTCGAAGCAGAGGTCACGCTTTCCGGCGGTGGCTTCGGAAGGGCGATCGTCCCCTCCGGTGCCTCGACCGGAGCCCTCGAAGCAGTCGAACTGCGCGACGGGGGAGATCGCTACATGGGCAAGGGGGTCCTGAACGCCGTCAGGAACGTCAACGAGGTGATCGCACCCGAGGTCGTCGGAATCGATGCAACGCGGCAGGTGGCTCTCGACCAACTGATGCTGGACCTCGATGCAACACCGAACAAGGCGAACCTCGGAGCCAACGCCATTCTGTCGGTGTCGCTCGCCGCGGCTCGGGCAGCCGCCGCCGGAGTCGGTCTTCCGACCTACCGATACCTCGGTGGCCCGGGAGCCAACGTGCTACCGACGCCGTGTTTCAACGTCGTCAACGGCGGAGCACACGCCAATAACTCCATCGATACCCAGGAGTTCATGATCGTCCCCGGTGGGCTGCCGTCGTTTGCCGAGGCACTGCGAGCCGGCGTCGAGGTGTACCAGGCACTCAAAGGAGTCCTCGTCGACCGCGGTCTGGCCACCAATGTCGGTGATGAGGGTGGCTTCGCTCCCGATCTCGGGAGCGACAGGGAGGTGCTGGACGTGCTG
>CAYTWC010000409.1:0-1869 GCA_964441975.1 uncultured Acidimicrobiaceae bacterium
CTTTGCGGACCTCGGCCATGAGGGGCGCGGCGAGGTTCCGTGCCTTCTCGCCCGAGTCGTGCAGCACAGCGCGAACATCGCCGTTCGACAACGACTTGTATGCAGCTTGGATGGGCTCCAACTCGGCGATCAAAGATTGGGCAACGGCCTCCTTGAACGCGCCGTAGCCCCCGTCGCCGTACTCATCGGCCAGATCGACGATGGACCGACCGGTGCAAGCGGCCATGATCTCCAACAGATTCGAGATTCCCGGCTTCTCATCGATGTCGTAGCGAACGATCGGGTCGCTGTCGGTGACCGCGCTCTTGATCCGCTTTCGCACGACCGCCGGGTCATCGAGAATCGAAATGCTCGCCTTCACGTTCGCATCGGACTTCGACATCTTCGAGGTCGGATCGGTCAGCGACATGACCCTCGCCGAGGTGTCGGGGAAGTAGGGATCCGGAATCGGGAAGACGTCGCCGAACCGGTTGTTGAATCGCTCCGCGAGGTCACGGGTGACCTCAAGATGCTGGCGTTGGTCATCACCCACGGGTACCAGGTTCGCCCGATAGAGCAGGATGTCTGCCGCCATGAGCACCGGATACGAATACAGCCCGAGATTCGAAGCGTGGCCAGCGCCCGTCTTGTCCTTGAACTGCGTCATGCGATTGAGGACGCCCATCGGCATCATCGTGCCGAGCATCCAGGCCAGTTCGGCGTGTTCGCGGACCTGCGACTGCGTGAAGAGCAGAGATCTCGACGGATCGACGCCGGCAGCAAGAAGTATCTTGGCGGTTTGCAGCCTGGCCTTCTCGAGCTCGGCCGGGTCGTAGTCGATCGTCATCGCGTGCAGGTCGACAATGCAGTAGATCGCGTCGTAGGAATCCTGAAGGGCCACCCAGTTCCGGAACGCTCCGAGGTAGTTGCCGATGTGCGGACTCCCGGTCGGCTGGACACCGGAAAAGATGCGCTTCATCGCGGCGCCTCGCTTCGCTCGTTGTCGAGATCCCGGATCCCAGAACCCAGATCCCAGATGTGTGTCAATCGCATGGTGTTCCTTCGACTCCCTTGCGGGCCACAGGGTACAGGGGTTCGATCAGCGATCTTCGATCGTCGCAGGGGTGCTGCCGACGTGTGTAACCAATGCGTCGATGAAGGGCCCGATCTCGGCATCGAGAGTGGGGTCGTCGGTGAGACGCTCGCGTGCGTTACCGAGTGAAAACGTTGCATCGGCATGGTGTGCACGCATGTTCGTAAGGACGAACTGGAGCGCACGCACGGCGCCGGCGCCGCCTCGCCTCCCCGGACTCGCGCTCGCGAGGCCGAAAGGCTTGTTCTCGAACGGGCGCTTGGTGACTCGCGACACCCAGTCGATGGCGTTCTTGAGAATCGGTGGCATGCCGCCGTTGTACTCAGGCGAGACGAGGACGACAAGATCGGCGTCCATGAGGAGTCCATGGAGTGTGTGCGCCTCGCTGGGAACCCCGTGTTCGTTCTGGAGGTCAGCGTCGTAGATGGGAAGCGGGTAGTCACGCAGATCGACGACCTGCGCTCCGATACCACGGCCGGACATGACAGCGGCGATACGTCGGGCGAGGGCGCTGTTGAGTGACCCCGTCCGTGTCGACCCCGAAACGATCACTGCGTGCATACCCCATGGTTAACGGTGTGCGGGGCCGACAGTGACGGTTCGCCCGACTCCCGCTCCAGGATTTGCCGTTGGGTGGCGGCACAGCCATACTTGCTGGGCAATGCACATGCAGAACCGAACCACCATCATTATTACGTAGGGCGCCCACGCCAAACCCGGGTGGGCGGAAGAACCCACCCAACTACCGAGGGTTGGGTGGTTTGAGAGACCATGAAACAGGACCTTGAAAAAAAAGA
>CAYTWC010000410.1:0-342 GCA_964441975.1 uncultured Acidimicrobiaceae bacterium
CACGCTCGCCGTGCTCGGTGTCGGCGCCGCATCGCTCTCCGCTGCCGACGTCGAGATCACGGGGACACTCATTCGCATCCCGGCCTTCTACTTCCTCACCGCCCTCGCATTCAGCGAGGTGCGCAGGGCCGTGTTCGACCAGGGCGAGATCGCCGCCGATGCTCTGCTTGCGGCCGGGGCATCGAACTCTCGGCTGCAGAACCTTCAGGAAACCCATGACCTTCTCGAAGGTCTGGTTCGGGTTGCGACATCGCCCGACATCAACGCGGTGGCGACGGCCCAGGATGCCATTCGTGACGTCGCGGTCATCTTCCCATCGTCGGCGTCACGCATCGTCGGAAG
>CAYTWC010000410.1:352-1858 GCA_964441975.1 uncultured Acidimicrobiaceae bacterium
GCTCGCGAAACGAGGTGTCATCCCCGATCGGGAACCCGACCACGAGATCTCGATCGAATCGTTGGATGCGCCTTCCGCGACCCTGGCCGTGTGGAGCGACGACGCCGCTGCGACGCCTGATGAACTGGAGATGATGCGCAACGCCGTCGTCCCGGTCGGACTTGCGATCGAGAACGACGAGATGGTCCTCAAGGTTGCTGGCCTCGCCGTCCAACGGGAACGGGTCAGGCTCGCGAGAGAACTCCACGACGACATCGCACCGAACGTCGCAAGCGTCGGCCTGACACTCGACATGCTGATCGCGACCGATCAGCTCGACCCTGAGCAATCGCGGAACCTCACTGCGACCCGCGAGAATGTGTCGCTGCTCGTCGAGAGGATCCGCAGCAGAGTCCAGGATCTGAGAGCCGACCGGTCAAGCAGCCTCACCGAGTTCTCGCACTCCCTGGTCGCGGAGGTCGAGGCCGACGGCCCTACCGTCATCGTCGACATCGACGAACGTGTACCGCCGCGTCCTGCCGTGGCTGCAGAGATCCGGGCCGTGATGACGGAGGCGTTCCGCAACGCCCTCCACCACGCGGAGGCAACCGTCGTGAGGATCCACGGAAGCATCGACGAGTCGTCCGGATCGGTGTCAGTCGAGGACAACGGTGTCGGTTTCGACCCCGATGGAGAGGCGCCACAACGGTTCGGACTCGTCGGCATGCGCGAACGCGGAATGCTCGTCGACGCCGAAGTGTCCATCGAATCTGAGCCGAGCACGGGTACGATCGTCACAATTGCCTGGAGGAACGCACTGTGAACAACATCATCAACGTCGTCATCGCGGACGACCACCAGATCCTGCTCGACGGCTTGACACAGGCACTTGATTCCCTTCCGGATATCCACGTTGTCTCCACCGTTGCCGATGGATCCGAGCTCGCTGCAGCGGTGTCAACGTATGCCCCTGATGTGTTGCTCGTCGATGTCGAGATGCCAGGGACCTCCGGTATCTCCGCGATCGGTTCCATCGAATCCCTCCCGCCGACGATCGTGTTGACCATGCACACAGCCGACGAGTACGGCATCGCAGCCCAGGAGGCCGGCGCCGTGGGATTCCTATCGAAGGCAACTCCCCTGCCCGAACTCGCCTCCGCGGTACGAGCCGTGGCATCGGGCCACAACCTGTTCGACCAGGACGATCCGGATGCGCTGCTTGCCGGGTATCGCTCCCCGACGCTCACGTCGGCTGCGGACTCGATCACCGATCGCGAACGGGATGTCCTCAAGTGTCTCGTGCGGGGTATCAGCCGGACGGAGGACATCGCCGAGGAGCTGTTCATTTCCCAGAAAACGGTCAAGAACCATCTGGCATCCATCTATGAGAAGCTCGGGGTCAACGACCGGGCACAAGCAGTCGTCGAGACCTTGAAGCTCGGTCTCGACCGCGATTGGGACTAGATCGACCACTCTCCGATGTTTTGGGTCGTCCGACCCATGGTCGAACGGGCCGCTCATTTGTAG
>CAYTWC010000411.1:0-1855 GCA_964441975.1 uncultured Acidimicrobiaceae bacterium
CTCTGCGCTCAACGCTCAACGCTGAACTCGCTGTGCCTCCCGAGTCCTTCAAGAAAGACGGCGATACCCCTCCCCAGGTGGGGTAGACTATCGGTCATGAAGGAAGTACACAAGAAGTCGGCCCTGAACCGCCTGAAGACGGTGCGCGGGCATCTCGATGGGGTCATCAGGATGGTCGAGGAGGAGCAGTACTGCCCCGACATCATGAAACAGATCTCAGCACTCCAAGGGTCGCTCGAAGGCGTCAACCGCGTCCTGCTCCAGAACCACGTGGAAACGTGTGTGCTCGACCATGTCAAACACGGTCGCTCCGAGCAGGTCGTCGACGAGCTCCTCGAAACCCTTCGGTACACACCCACCGTCCCGCGCTAGAAGGACCCCCATGACCGACATCACACTTTCCGTACCCGACATCTCCTGTGACCATTGCAAGAACGCGATTGAGGGCGCTCTCAACCCGATCGAAGGCATCGCCGCGGCGACCGTCTCGATTCCGGACCGCAAGGTATCCGTGAGCTTCGATCCTGACTCGGTTGCGCTCGACACCATCGTCGATGCGATCGGCGAGCAGGGGTACGAAGTCGCGTCAAGCTGAGCAGACGATGACCGACACCATCCGATTCGACGTCGAAGGGATGACGTGCGCCTCGTGCGCCGTCAGGATCGAACGCGTCCTCGGCAAGCAGGAGGGCGTCGACCAGGCAGTGGTCAACTTCGCCGGTCAGGAAGCCAGGGCTGAGGTCTCGGAGTCAGCCGACATCGCCGCACTTCGGACCGCCGTCGAACGAATCGGGTACTCGATCACCGAGATCGGACCCGACGACGACCGGCGACCGATCGCAGAGCGATACAACGCCGAGGCGGTGGCGCAGGGCAAACGCGTCATCGGCTCTGCATTGCTCACCGCGCCGATCATGTGGCTGGCGATGGTCGGCCCCGATGCACTGTGGAACCCGTGGGTTCAATTCCTGCTGACGTCGGTTGTTGTCTTCGCATTCGGATGGCAATTCCACGCGGCCGCGTGGAAGCAGATCACCGCACTGTCTCCGGCGATGGACACGCTGATCTCCGTAGGAACACTCACCGCGTGGGCATACTCCGCCTTCGTGCTGATCAACGACGGTGCCGAAGCGCTGATCCATTCGGAACACCTGTCGACCGGCGGTTCGTACATCTTCTTCGAGACCGCGGCGGTGATCATCACATTGATCCTCCTCGGGCGCTACTTCGAAGCGAGGGCGAAAGGCCAGGCATCTGGTGCGATCGCCAGACTTGCCGAACTCGGAGCGAAGCAGGCGCGGCTGCGGCGGGACGGCACCGAGGTCATGGTGGATCCACTCGACCTCGCTCCCGGGAACATCGTGGTTGTCCTCCCGGGGGAACGGCTGCCGGCGGACGGAGTTGTCGTGGCCGGAAGATCCGGGGTCGACGAGTCGATGCTGACCGGTGAGAGCCGCGCCGAGACAAAGATCCCCGGATCGACGGTCTACGCAGCGACGGTCAACCAGCAGGGTCGTCTCGAGGTCGAGGTCACGCATGTCGGACCGAACACGGCGCTGTCCCAGATCATGCGCCTTGTCGAAGATGCCCAGGCGACGAAGGCACCTGTCCAGCGTCTCGCCGACCGCGTCTCGGGCATCTTTGTTCCGACAGTCATCGCTATCGCTCTTGCAGTCTTGGTCGTTTGGCTCATCGCGACGGGCGACGTGTCTCGATCGATCGAGAGCGCCGTCGCCGTGCTGATCATCGCCTGTCCTTGCGCTCTCGGGCTCGCGACACCGACAGCGATCATGGTCGGCTCCGGTCGGGGTGCAGAGATGGGCATCCTGTTCAAGAACGCCGAGGTGTTCGAACG
>CAYTWC010000412.1:0-1854 GCA_964441975.1 uncultured Acidimicrobiaceae bacterium
GAAGTCACCTGCAAGCGGGACGTCGCCCGGGTTACCGAAGAAGAACCGGATGTCGGCCACACCCTGCGAGTTCGTGTTGCGCAGATACACGTACCCGTCGGACTGGCGATATAGCCCCGGCGTGTCGACACCGTCGCAATCCCAATCGCCGACGATGGGGGAGTCGCCCGGGTTCCCGAAGTAGAACGATGTCGAGGCCGTCGTACGGCTACCGATGTGCCAGATGCCCTGCGTCGGGTCGAAGAACCCAACGTCAGCGGCATCGTCCGCCGGCGCCGCTGCCGACGGTGCGGGATGGGACATCGGGATTGTCGCTGCCACGACGACGAGCGCGGCGAGGAACGCAAGTCTGCGGATCGTCACGTGGGGTCTCCCTTCTGCTTCCTCCTGTATCGGCACGTGCACGGCACAACTTCACCATCGCACACATTGTGGAAGTCACCTCGTTGTACCCTTGTCGCCGCGGGCCCGTAGCTCAGTTGGTCAGAGCAGGCGACTCATAATCGCTTGGCCGTAGGTTCAAGTCCTACCGGGCCCACCCAAGATCCAAGATCGGTCGGCTTCGCCCCCTGCAAGATCCAAGATCCAAGATCCAGGATCCAAGATCGATCGGCTTCGCCCCCCTGCAAGATCCAAGATCCATGATCGAAGATCGAAGATCGAAACATGCCCGGCTGACTGGCCGCTCTAGGAAACGAGGTCCCGCAATGACCTGCGCATGACCTTCCCTGACGTGGTTCTCGGGAGTTCAGTGAGGAACTTGACGGTGCGCGGGACTTCGTGTGCTGCGAGTCGGGTTCGGACGTGGTCCTGTAGCTCACGGACGAGGTCCTCACTCGGGGTGTATGCGTCTCGGAGCACCACGAAGGCGGCGGGTACCTGGCCACGCAGTTCGTCCGGTATGCCGAGGACCGCACACGTGGCCACACTGGGGTGAGACAGAAGCGACTCCTCGATTTCTCCGGGGCCGATGCGGTAGCCCATCGAAGTGATGATGTCGTCAGCCCTACTGACGAACCAGAAGTACCCGTCGGCGTCCTCGAACCCGAGATCACCGGTACGGAGCCAGCCATCACGAATCTTCTCAGCCGTCGCAGCGTCGTTCTCCCAATACCCAAGCATCGTCACGGGGTCGGGCCACCGCACGCAGATCTCGCCAGTGGTCTCGATGAGTCGGTTGCCGTCGTCATCATGGACCTCGACGACGTGGCCCGGCAGCGAGCGACCCATCGACCCGGGTCGAACCGGCCAAACTGATTGGCAATTGCCGACGACCAGGTTGCACTCCGTCTGTCCATACCCCTCGTTGACGTGGGTGCCGAGGTTCTCGGTGACCCACGCAAGGAGCTCGGCGCCGAGTGGTTCTCCGCCTGAGAAGATGGATCGGAGTTCGAGAGCATCACTTCCGACATCGTCCGAGCGCATCATCTTGAGGGCCGTGGGTGGAAGGAATGCGAGTGTGACCTTGTGTTTCTCCATGAGTTCGACCGCCCCGGAAGGGGAGAAATCAGCTTCGCTCGTCAGTACCGGGATGCCGTGGTACCAGGCCGGCACGAGTACATCCATGAGTCCTCCGATCCAGGCCCAGTCAGCAGGCGTCCAGATCACGTCATCGGGCTTCGGGGCAAACTCGTAGTACAACTCGAACCCGGGCAGGTGCCCGATCAATGTTCGATGGGCGTGAAGCGCCCCTTTCGGTGCCCCGGTTGTCCCAGAGGTGTAGATGAGCAGCGCGGGATCCTCCGAGTGTGTGTCGACGACAGCGCGCGTTGGAGGAAACCGTGTCAGCGTCGCATCGAGTGCTGGCCCGGTCACGATGATGTCCATCTCCTGCTCGAGGGCCTCCAACTTGTG
>CAYTWC010000413.1:0-1840 GCA_964441975.1 uncultured Acidimicrobiaceae bacterium
ACCCCGACCGGTTCGTGGACGTGGTCACCGAGTTCCTCGTCGAACACGGACCCTGAGTAGTAGCGGATCGTTTCAGTGACTCTCGGCCGTTCTGCGGTACGTGACTTCGTCCCAAGTGGCTCTGACCGGGACCGCGCCGTCTGCGCCGAGTGCGTGGGCGCTCGTGAGTTGGGTCGGAAACGCGACGGGTTCTGGTGGCCCCTCGAGGGGAATCGGGTCGTCGCCACGGATTATCCGCCCGGTCGCTGCCATCTCGTCGGGGGAGAACAGATGGGCATTGCGCCGGACCGAAGTGAACGCCGCATTGAGGAGTCGTTGGCCCGTGATCGACCCGATCAGTTCACGTCGTAGGCGGGTCGCCCTGCCGTCCGTGTAGAGATCGACGCCGAACGCGGACCGGTCGATGTACCAGCCGTATCGGTCGACCGCCCGCACGACGTCGACGCGGACCGCCGGTGGCAGTCGGGACTTCGCCCAGTACGACCGTGCCGCCCGTGCACACGTTGCCGCGCCAGCAGTGGCGACGGCGACAGCCGCGACGAGCTGGGACCCGGTGACGTATTCGCCGCCGATCTCGAGCCTGCCCTCCCGCGGACGCACGAGCAGACCGGGCGAGTCGGCACGATCCATGAGCAGCATCTGGGCGGGTGCGAACGTGCGAGCGAAGATGCCCGAAGCGCGGTCGGCCACGTCCTCGTCGACGGACACGTTGATGTGCGTCGACACACCCACGATCGCCATCGTCGGACGGAGCAGCATCTCGAGCGTTCGTCGTGCCCACACACTCCAACTGACCAGCTCCGAGATGAACCCGGGGGAGACATCCACGGGAGGTGTGGCCACCTCGGCTTCGGCTCCGTCACACGTGATCTTGAACCCGTACCGCGTCTTGTACGCGTGATGATCGTCTGGGTCGATGCGCCAGCCGGGTACACCGAGGGTGTGGATCACGTTCCGGAAGTCCACCTTGTTGCCGCGGTCGAAGACCTCGAACTCGTGTTCAACACCGGCGCGGATGCCACCGGACACAAGTGACTCTGTGAACGTCGGGTCGTCCATGGGGCGAACCTACCAGCGTGACGAGTCCATCGGCCGTGACGGCGCGCGGGACCCCGGTATTGCTAGGGTCGACCCGTGGCCCCGGTGCACCTCCCAGCAACCGCGATCCGGCGCACCGTCGCCGCGGCTGTCGTGTGCGTGCTGTGTGCCGCCTTCGTGGCGACCGGGTCCCCGTCGAGAGCCCAGGACACGGAGCTGGCTGACGGGGGGCTCGACCTGGCACTCTTCGCCCTCCTGTTCGTCGACCAGGAGAATGTCGAGTCGGTACTTGAGACCTTCCCGATCGCACCGTTCGCGTGGAGCGAGATCGACCAACCGACGGCCTACAACCCCTTCCGGTTCCCGGTCACCTACGACGACCGGGCAGTCGACTCGGTGACGATCGGAGGGACGTTCGCCGGCGCGGTCAACCTGAGCGACATGCCAGCAATGCTGCCATTCGATCCGTCCGAGGTCGTCCTGTTCGGTTCCGACCGCACACAGGTCGATCCGCCCTCGAGCGAGATACCGCCGTTCACGGGCGAACCGATCGACCTTGTCGAAGCCCTTCAGCGAGCACAAGTCCAGCTCGGATACCCCGACGACGAAATCGATACACATTTTCGGATCACCTCGGACGTGCCACCGATGGGTCCGGTGCTCATGTTGGGGGCGCGGACCGTCGGTCCGCGCATGGTCGACTGTGTCGGACTGATCCGTGAGTACGGCACGGTGTTCGACACGTCAGGCATGAACTGGGATGAGAGCACCGGTGCCAACCCGCAGCAGTTCAACGACTTCT
>CAYTWC010000414.1:0-1831 GCA_964441975.1 uncultured Acidimicrobiaceae bacterium
GCCATCGCCACCATTCGGCGATCGTCCGCCACAGCCAGGGATGTCCGATGAAGCGTGACAAGACGCTCGATCAGATCGAACTGTTGAATCAGGAACTCGCTGATATCGACCAGCAGCTTGCGGACGGCGACATCGACGCCGAGACCGCCGGAGTCCTCCGGGATCGATATACGGCGGAGCTTGACGCGCTGATCTCTGCGCGAGGCGTCGCTGACGAGGATCGTGGAGCCGTCGACGAACCAGGACGCAGGATATCGAGGCGCGCTGCTGCCGGACTCGCGGTCGTCGGGGTAGCCGTTGTTGCCATCACCGTCTTCGCCGTGATGTCACTGACTTCGGCTTCAGGCTCCGGGGTCGAGGGAATCGCAGGCGATGTGCTCGATGGCGACGGTGCACGGGATCTGTCCACGGTGTCGAACGAAGAGATGGAAGCCGTCATCGCACAGAACCCTGACGTCGTCCCGATGCGGCTCGCTCTTGCTCGGCGGTACTTCGAGGCCGGGGACTTCGACAAGGCACTGGATCACTACTTCGAGGTGCTCGATCGCGAGCAGCATCCCGAAGCTCTCGCGAACGTCGGGTGGATGACCTACCTGTCGGGGTACGCAGACGTCGCAGTGGGGTATGTCGAGGCCGCCATCGAGCGGGACCCCACGTTCCTCACCGCGCGCTGGTATCTGGGGAACATCTACACATCTCTCGACCGTGGCGAAGAAGCGATCGTGATGCTCACGATCGTCGTCGAAGACGAGCAGACCCCCGAAAGCGTCCGTGATGCCGCCCTCGAGCTCATCAAGCAGGTGGAACAGCAATGAGCGAATCGAGGGACCGCGGGTCGAAGATGGTGTGGTTCGTGATCGCGGCTGGTGTCGCTTTCGTCGCACTCGGGGTGGTCTTCGCCGGTCGTTTCGGTTCGGACCCCACAACATCGAACTCGCCGTTGATGTTCGAGCAGGCACCGGTGTCACCCATCGCGTTGATGGACGGATCGGGCGAGGTATCCGTTGCCGACTACGGAGGCGACATCGTGGTCGTCAACTTCTGGGCGTCTTGGTGTCTCGGCTGTCGCACCGAGCACGACGCGTTGACGCGCGCCGCGTCAGATTACGCGGACTTCGGTACGACGTTCCTCGCTGTCAACTACCAGGACACGCCGGGAGCGGCGGATGCGTTCCTCGCCGAGCTCGGGACGAGTGCCGAGACCGTCTACACCGTCGACGAAGGCTCCGAGACTGCTTTCGAGTGGGGAGTCCTCGGGCTCCCGGAGACGTTCTTCGTCGACCGTGACGGCACCGTCGTGGCAAAGGTCTCAGGTCCGATCACATACGGACTGCTCGCCGAAACCATCGATGCCATCATCGTTGGCGAGTCGGTCGGTGACATCTCGACCGGAGAGGTCGAGAACCGCTGACGGGTCCGACGGGCGAGCACCGTCGGCGGCACGACTCAGGTGGCGGCGGTGTTCGGCTTGCCGATCTGGAGGGTTGCCATCAGGCGCTCGGTGGCGTCGGCGATGTCCTGCACAGCGGTGTCGAACGCGTCCTGATTGTGGGCGGCGGGCTTGGAGAACCCGGACACCTTGCGGACGTATTGGAGTGAGGCCTCTTCCATCGCGTGTCGGTCGAACACGTCCGTTCCGTCTCTGAGTCTGTGAATGGATCTGCACATGACCGTCACGCTAGCGCGTCACTCAGAGGCAAGAGGCAAGAGGCAAGAAACAAGAGGCAAGATCCAAGATCCGGGAGCCAGGAGCCAACAGCCTCGTGTTCGGTCTGGCCTACAGTGTTGCTCCTGCATCTGATCGAGACTCTGGAGGAACAGGTGGACATTC
>CAYTWC010000415.1:0-1806 GCA_964441975.1 uncultured Acidimicrobiaceae bacterium
GCATTCCCTTTGTGTTGACGGTGATCGTCACAGTGACGTCGCAGGTCGAACCTGCTGGCACCAACTCGGTTGCCACAGACCCCGAGATCTCCGATGTGTCCATCTCCAACACGAGTCTGGACGGTGCATCTGCGACCGACGTCCGGGCTGTCCCCGGATATCGCTTTCCGCCGAGGTCGGCGGCCCATGAGAAGCCCTCCAGCGTTCCGTCCTGAGCGTGCACAGGATCCGACACATACGACAGGGGACCGATTCCCGCCCACGTCTTTTCCGATTGCAGCTTCGCCCACGCTGACTCGATGTCGGTGTCGAGGGAGGCGGTGTGGGAGAACGTCGCGGACGGCATGAATCCCGACTCTACCCGTTGAGGGCGGCGCGGATTCGTTCGGCAGCCGTGGCAAGTTCCTCGGCATCCGCTCGGCTTGCGTTAGCGAAGTCGAGATCATGCGGGGTATCGATCGGCACGAGGTGAATGTGCACATGGGGGACCTCGAGACCGGCCAGCATCATCCCGACCTTCTCTGAAGGGAACACGGTGGCGATCGCAGCTCCGACTCGCCGGCTGACCGCCGTGAGATGCGCCAAGGTCGCTTCGTCGAGGTCGAGCCAGTGATCGACCTCGACCACGGGGACCACGAGTGTGTGACCCGGTCGAAGCGGCTCGATGGACATGAAGGCCACGCACACGTCATCCCGGTACACGAAGTGACCCGGAAGGTCGCCCTCGATGATCATGGTGAACACTGTCGGCATCCGTCTGACTCCGGTCAAGGCGTGATTCTGCCTGCGACGGTAGCCTAGGCGTCGATGAAACGGGCCTCGATCCTCCAATCGCTCTGGCTCGCCGACGTCGCATGGCTGCTTGTCGCAATCCTGATAGCCACGCGTGCAGTCTTCGGCGTGTGGATGCCGTGGCTCGCCACCACACCAACGGGGACGCTCATGCCCCTCGTCGGACTCGTCATCATCGGCGCATGGTTTGCGATCTACGTGACATACCGGTCCGGCGAAACCACGGTTCAGCAGACCTCGTTCGGACAGGTTCTCGCCATCGTCTTTCCGACGCTCGCAGTCACCGCGTTCGGCCTCGTCATCTCGCGTGAGTACTGGTCGAGGTCGTGGTTGCTGGCGGTCTTTGCCCTTTGGATCCTGTTCATGCTCATTCACAGACTTGTTCTCCGGATGTCGCCCTGGACGGAGGAGATGGTCGTGATCACCGATGCGAAGTCCCTTGCGGACGGTATCGCCACGTCACCCAACGCTTCGGTACTCGCGGTGGTCGAGCCCGACGGGGATCCGGCGGATGTGCCTTTGACGGATGACGTCACGTTGGTCGTCGATCTTCGATCGAGCCTGTCACCTGACATGGCGAGGCTTGTCTCGTCCGCATCAGTCAGTGGCCAACGCGTCCGACCCCTCGTCGACGTCTACGAGGAGTACACAGGCCGATTGCCACTCATCCACATCGTTCGTGGTTGGGAGTTGACCCGACCTGTGGCTCGCTCCAAATACTCGCCCGTCAAGCGCGTCGTGGACCTGATCGCGGTGGTGGCCACCGCATTCATCTGGGTTCCGTTGATGGGAGTCGTCTGGCTCGTCATCCGTCTCGACTCAGGAGCGCCATCGGTGTACCGCCAGGAACGCGTCGGCAAGTCCGGAGAGACATTCACCCTGCGGAAGTTCCGGACGATGGTTCCCGATGCGGAGGTCAACGGGCCGCAGTTTGCTCAGAAGAACGACCCACGGCTCACACGGGTCGGGGGAGTCCTGCGCAGAACCCGGCTCGATGAACTCCCACAGATCTGG
>CAYTWC010000416.1:0-1799 GCA_964441975.1 uncultured Acidimicrobiaceae bacterium
CCGCCGCTGTCATCGCCGGTGAAGCTGGGAACGCGAAGTTCTTGCAGGGGCTTGCAATCGAAGTCTTCATCCTCGCGTTGTACGCCCTGAGCTACGACCTTGTGCTCGGTATCACCGGGCTGCTCTCGTTCGGACACGCGATGTTCTTCGCTGTGGGGGCCTACGCATCGGGGATCATGCTCAAGTCCTTCGGCTGGCCGCTCTGGGTGACGTTCCTGGGTGTGCTGGTAGCTGCGGTCCTCAACGCGTTTCTGTTCGGGATGGTGCTGCCGAGGGTCAAAGGCATCGCATTCGCCCTTGTGACACTCGGACTCTCCTCCGTGTTCTTCATCGTGGTCCAGTCGTCAGAGCTCTCCGACTACACGGGCGCAGATGTCGGTCTTCAGGGCGCACCGGTCCCCGAGTGGATCGACACGAACATCCACCGGTTCCGTGTGTACCTCATAACGCTGGCGATCCTCACCGTTGCATATCTCATCTACCGCTCCATTGTGCGCGCACCCACCGGTGCGGTCCTGCTCGCCAACCGTGAGAACGAGGAACGAGCGCTGAGCCTCGGGTACAACACGTTCTGGTTCAAGCTGTTCGCCCTTGTGGTTTCGTCTTTGACCGCGGGCATAGCGGGGTTGCTGTGGACGATCCAGCAACCGATTGTCACACCACAGGTGGCGGGGTTGGGTTGGACCGTTGCCGCCCTTCTCATGATTCTCATCGGCGGGGTCGGAACGCTGAGCGGCGCCATCGTCGGTGCCGCGGTGTTCCGGTTGCTCGAGTACTACCTTGAACGGTGGTTCGGCGGCACTGCGCCCGTGCTGGTGGGAGCGTCCTACGTCGCCATCGTCCTGTTCCTGCCCTACGGAATCGTCGGAACGTGGCGTGCTCGAACGACAGATCGCCAGCAGGGACTCGCACGACTTCGTCGCTTGTTCGGAATCAAGGTTCGGAGGGATCAGTGAAGGCCGGGATCGCCAGCGTCGCGAGTTGGATGCCCGAGCGCTGGATGCCTGCTTCCGAGATCGCCGCTGCATCAGGGATACCGCAGGACGTGATCGAGGAGCGGTTCGGCCTCAAGGGCAAGCACATCGCCGGACCCGACGATCACGTCTCGACGATGTCGGCGGAGGCGGGACGCATAGCAGTCGAGCGGGCTGGACTCGACATGGATGACATCGACGTCGTGGCCTATTTCGGATCCAAGGGCATGGATTACCAAGTCTGGTCCGCAAGCCCGAAAGTGATCGATCTGTTGGGTGCCAGGAACGCTTGGGCACTCGAAATGGCAAACGTCAGCTGCGGTGGTCCCGTGGCGATAGCGACTGCCTCCGGAATGCTCAACGGTGATCCATCGATCGAGAACATCCTGCTGGTCGGCGGATGTCGGGAATCCCACCTACTCGACTACCGCAACGAACGGTCACGGTTCATGTTCAACTTCGGCGACGGAGGCGCCGCGGCGGTGTTGTCGAAGACCGTCGAGCCACGGCACGAGGTGCTCTCGTACCGGATCATCTCCGATGGCCAGTTCGCTGATGATGTCGCCGTATACGCAGGAGGTACCCGCGAACCCGCGTCCCACGAATCGGTCAGCGGCCGCAGACACTTCCTCGATGTGGCCGACCCTGTGTCGATGAAAGAACGGCTCGACCCCGTGAGCGCACCCAACTTCATCGCCGTCGCACGCGAGGCATGCGAACGCGCTGGAGTCGACATCAATGACGTGCGCCTCTTCCCCCTCCTCCATACGAAACGATCCTTCCATGACTGGATCGTCGATCGCCTCGACATCCCAGCGGACAGGG
>CAYTWC010000417.1:0-1791 GCA_964441975.1 uncultured Acidimicrobiaceae bacterium
GGTCCCCGACTGCATGCAGATCGCCGTAGGGGTCGACCCGGTTCATCCTCGCCATCGGCAACGCCTCCGTATCGCGTCGTGGCGAGCCTATCCGTCGGGTGCGTCGGTCGAGACGGGACATGGCTACGATGCTCCGGAGGCCCTTCGAAGGGCTTGGTGGGGCCATCGGCGCCCATGTCGGCGCCTGAACCGCAATCCCGACGACGCTCGTGCACTCCAAACAACTCGGCTTGAGAGACGTCAAGCGTTCGCGTGGCCCGGCAACGACTTCGCACGCGGGACGGCTTGTGCGATGCTGAACCGCAGCCTCACCACCGAGCGAGGATTCCTCGGCTGGAGGATGGTCGCCCTCGCATCGGTGACCGGTGCGTTGACGGGGCCCGGGCAGACGATCGGCGTCAGCGTCTTCATCGATCACTTCATCCTCGATCTTGGGCTCGATCGCTCCGCGGTAGCCACGGCCTATCTCATCGGCACGCTGGTCGCGGCGACCGTCTTGCCGAGCATCGGTCAACGAATCGACCGGTTCGGGGTCCGGCGGGCGATGAAGCTGATCGCGATCGCGTTCGGTATCGCGCTGATCGGGATGTCGTTGATCAACGGGCTGATAGCACTGACCATCGGTTTCTTCGCGATCCGACTCTTCGGTCAGGGTGCACTGAACCTCTCGAGCACCCTCGCCGTGACCCACTGGTTCGATCGGCGGCGTGGCTTTGCGCTCGGCATCCTTGCAACGGCGACGAGGGTGCTCATGAGCCTCGTGCCGGTGTTGTTGAACGTCGTCATCGAGGCGTACAGCTGGCGCACCGCATGGTTGGTGTCCGCCGTGCTTGTGTGGGTCATCGTGATACCGATCGCGCAGTGGGGTCTGATCGACAAGCCCTCGGACGTCGGTCAGGTACCTGACGGGATACCGATCGATGACGAGGACCGGTCGTCGATCGAGTACGCGGAGTCTTCGACGCGAGCCGAGGCGATCAGGACTGCGAGATTCTGGATCGTCGCGGCGTACGGCGGAACGGTTGGCTTGCTGACGACCGCGCTGAACTTCCACCAGATCTCCATGCTCGGAGAAGCGGGGATGAACGCCACTGAAGCAGCGGCCATGTTCTTGCCGCAGGTCGTAGGTGCCGCTGCTGCTGGTCTCGTATTCGGCTACTTGGCGGATCGGCTCACGGGTCGAGTCCTCATTCCGATGGTCATGGCGACGATGGTTTCGGCTCTCCTGCTCACGGTCGTTCTTGCGCCGGGTTTCACTGCGATCCTGTATGCCATATGCCTCGGGAGTGCGGCGGGTGGCGCCCGGACTGTGTCGTCGACGTTGCTACCGAGATGGTTTGGCGTTCGTCACATCGGTGCGATCCAATCCACGATCGGTCTGATCGGCGTGGCGTCCACCGCATTCGGGCCGGTTGCGTTTGCGATAGCGCGAGACCTCGGAGGGAACTATGGCGTCGCTGCTGTCGAGTTTGCGATCCTGCCTCTCGCCATCGCCATCGTCGCCGCGTCCATGAAGTCCCTTCCAGCGTCGATGAAGAGCATCCGGTCCCGGTCGTGACGGATGAAAGTTCGATCCGTGAGGCAGCGCCGGCGGATCGAACGACAGAACAGTGGGGCGATCCACCACGACTACGCTCGCCGTGATGACTGGCATTCGGGCGACACCAACCTCTGGACTCCTGGTTGTCGTCGGCGATCTTGTCCAAGACACGGTGGTGTGGCTCGAGGAACCACTGCAGATCGGATCCGACACGAAGGGTGAGGTCCACAACACGCGTGGCGGAAGTGCTG
>CAYTWC010000418.1:0-1787 GCA_964441975.1 uncultured Acidimicrobiaceae bacterium
ATCGCACGGTCGTAGATCGGTCCCGGCACCGCTCCGGATGGTCCATCGTGCGGATGCCTAGAGTTCCGGGATGCCAAAGACCCTGATAGCAGCCGCTTCCGACGTCGCCGCCGAGGCCGGTGCAGTAGTCGCTGATGCCGGGGGGAACGCTGTAGACGCCGCAATCGCGTCGGCGACCGCCTCGATGACCACCGAGCTCGGCATCGTTTCGCCGGGCGGTGGAGCCTTCATCACGATCTGGCCGGTGAACCGTCAGCCCATCGTCATCGATGCGTACGCCGAGATGCCGGGCCGAGGAAGACGAGACCATCAGCCGGTACTCACAGAACTCGTGTCGATGCTGTACGGCGGGGGCATGGAGACGATCGTCGGCTGGGGTACCGTCGCGACGCCCGGAGCGTTCAAAGGTTTCGATCTCGCCCATTCGACCTTTGGGAAAGCGCAATGGGCCGATCTCCTCGAGCCATCCGCCAGGCTCGCGGAAGAAGGGTTCGGTGTGACGGCTGCCAGTGCGCACTACCTCAAATACGCCCACCATGTGGTCTACGGGTGGGACGCCGAGACCTCGGTGGTGTATCACCGTGCGGATGGAACGCCGGTCGAATCCGGTGACACGGTCGTGAACAAGCCGCTCGCATTGACACTTCGCGCGCTTGCGGAGGAGGGAGCCGACCTGCTCTACGGCGGTGACCTCGGGACCGCTCTGGTGGAAGCCTCAGCGGAACGGGGTGGACTCATCACCCGTAGCGATCTCGAATCCTATGAGGCGATCGTTCGCCCGCCGTCACGCATCGCGCTTCACGGATGGGACGTCGCCACGAACGCACCCCCGGCAGTCGGAGGGATCACGGTCGCAGCATTGGTGACGTTGATCGAACGCATGGGGCTGACAGGATGGTCAGCGCGCGATGTGGCATCCATGGCCGCTGCCCAGGACGCTGTGTTCTCGTTCCGGCGGACGGATCTCGACGGCGACCGGGACCGCATCGCCGCCGCAGAGGAACTCGCAGCGATGGCCGATGTCGGAGATCTTGGTGCGATGCACCGATCTCCCTCGACGATTCACGTCAGCGCAGTCGACGCCGACGGTCTGGCGTGCTCAATCACGTCATCCGCCGGGTATGGATCCGGAGCGACGATTCCCGGAACCGGTTTCGGGCTCAACAACTCGCTCGGCGAGGTGGAACTGACATCGGAAGGTCTTCACGCCTTGTCGCCCGGGACCCGCCTGCTGTCGAACATGGCCCCGACGATCGCCCGCCATCCCGACGGCCGCACGCTCGCGATCGGTTCGCCCGGTGCCGATCGGATCACATCGGCCATCGCGTCCGTTTTGTACAACCACGTCGTGTGTGGCATGGACATCGACGATGCCGTTGCCGCGCCCCGCATCCACGCCGAGGTGTTCGAAGGAGAGCCGACGTTGGCTGTCGAGGAGGGTGTCGATACGTCACAGGTCATCGATCTTCGGGTCCGCGAGCTCCCGGCCAACTCGATGTATTTCGGAGGTGTCCAGGCCGCCCTCACTGATGCACACCACGGACTCCACGGTGCGGCCGACCCCCGGCGTTCTGGCGCCGTACGGATCGGTGGCTGATGTGACGGACGATCAACCGACCAGTTTCGACCTCCTCAAAGCAGTCCTTGATCCTCTCCGTCTCGCCGTCCTGGGTGCGTCGGTCGGACGACCGGTGTCGATCGGAGAGATCGAGGCACAGACGGGGGCCTCGCGTCGAGAGATCGCCGCGGCAATCGGCTCCCTTCGCAGTTCTGGCCTCCTCGACGGC
>CAYTWC010000419.1:0-1787 GCA_964441975.1 uncultured Acidimicrobiaceae bacterium
GGGAACAGCTCACCCTCCGGACCGCCGCGAAGTATGCCGATGCGACCAACTTCGGATCAACTCCCGAGAACTTCAGCCACAAGAGGTCGGTGCTTGAGGCACATTGCGAACGGATCGGCCGCGACCCATCCGAGATCACGATGTCCGCGAGCCTGAACGTCATCAGTGGGAAGACTGACGCGGATGTCGCCAAGCATCGCACTGCGATCAGGGATTCCTTTGCGACAGTGGTTCGCGATGCCGACGACACGATGGGCCGGTGGTTCGGAGGCAATCAGACCGCCGTTGGCACGCCAGGTGCCATCGTCGAGCACATGAAGGCGTATCAGGCGGAGGGCTGCGACTACTTCATCCTCAACTTCCCCGACGCGGCGACCAACCCGGAGTCGATGGATTTCTTCGCCGCCGAGGTCATGACTCAGTTCTGAGCCAGCGCACGCCGAGGATTCAGTACTGCGTGGGCACCGGTCCTTGAACGCGACCTGTCATTCCGCTCCGTCGTAGAACTGGTCCGACTCGGTCGAGCCTTCGAGAGCGAGTGTCGACGCCTGGCCCTGGGTGATGATCTGACTCACCTGGTCGAAGTACCCGGCTCCGACTTCTCGCTGGTGGCGAGTCGCCGTGTAGCCGGCGGACTCCATCGAGAATTCTCGTTCTTGGAGTTCGACATACGCCTCCATTCCCCGTTCGGCGTATCCGGTGGCGAGATCGAACATCGATGCGTTCAAGCTGTGGAAACCGGCGAGCGTGATGAATTGGAATCGATACCCCATTGCCCCGAGTTCCTTCTGGAATGCTGCGATGGTGGCGTCGTCGAGATGACGTTTCCAGTTGAACGACGGCGAGCAGTTGTACGCAAGCATCTTTCCCGGGAACTGTGCGTGGATCGCATCGGCGAACTCGCGTGCTTCCTCAAGATCCGGTGTCGACGTTTCGCACCAGATGAGATCGGCATACGGGGCGTACGCAAGACCACGACTGATCGCTTGCTCCATACCATTGTTGACCTTGAAGAACCCCTCAGGCGTTCGCTCACCAGTGGTGAAGGCTCGGTCTCGATCGTCGATGTCGGTTGTCAGGAGGTTTGCGCCGAGTGAGTCGGTCCGTGCCACCACGAGGGTCGGGACACCCATGACGTCGGCGGCAAGACGAGCGGCCTTGAGCGTGCGGACATGCTGGGCCGTTGGTATCAACACCTTGCCGCCCATGTGGCCGCACTTCTTCTCCGACGAGAGCTGGTCCTCGAGGTGCACGGCGGCGGCGCCTGCCTCGATGAAACTCTTCGTCAACTCGAAGACGTTCAACGCGCCCCCGAACCCTGACTCAGCGTCCGCGACGATCGGCACCAGCCAATCGGTTGTCGTCGTCCCCTCGGACCATTCGACCTCGTCTGCCCGTTTCAAGGCATTGTTGATGCGTCGCACGAGCTCGGGCGCTGAATTCGCCGGGTACAGCGACTGGTCTGGATACACGGAACCGGCAAGGTTGGCGTCAGCCGCGACCTGCCAACCCGACAGGTAGATCGCACGGAGACCGGCCTTGACCATCTGGACGGCCTGACCACCGCTGATCGCCCCGAGGGCATGGACATAGTCCTCTGTTGTGAGCTGCGACCAGAGCTGTCGTGCCATCATCGATGCAATCGTGTGTTCCTCGACGACGGAACCCTGGAGCCGCACCACGTCTTCAGCCGTGTGCTCACGAACGACGCCCTCCCAGCGGCTGTCGGAATCCCAGCTGCGTTGAATGTCTCGTGCCCGGGCCGTGATCAGGTCCTGGTTGGTCAT
>CAYTWC010000420.1:0-1783 GCA_964441975.1 uncultured Acidimicrobiaceae bacterium
AGGAAGCCACCACGACTACATCGGTTTGAGAAGATCGTTGACGGTATCCCCGAGGAGAGTGAAGACAAGCACAGTCAGGAAAATCGCGCTCCCAGCACCGACCGCAATCCATGGGTTGAGGGCGAGCAGTGTCTTGCCCGTGTCGAGCATGCCACCCCACGAGGGTTGCGGCGGTTGAGCTCCGAGTCCCAAGAAACTCAAGGCTGCCTCGGTGAGCACCGCGGTGGCGAACGTGAGGGTGAACTGCACGAGGATGAGCGAGACTAGGTTGGAAAGAACGGCGTTCGACATGATGTAGCCGTGCGAACCACCGATGGAGCGGGCCGCCACCACGAATTCTGCTTCTCGCAGAGCAAGCGTCTGACCGCGGATAAGTCGCGCGAACCGAGGGATCTGGACGACGCCGATTGCGATGATCGTGTTGCGTAGGTTTGGACCGAGGGCCGCAACCATAGCCATCGCAAGGATGATCGGGGGAAAGGCGAGCATCCCGTCTGTGACTCGCATCATGACCGTATCCGTGGAACTTCCGAAGTAGCCGCTGATGATCCCCATGGGCACGCCGAATACCACCGCGATCGCCGTCGCTCCGAAACCGACGTAGAGCGAGATCCGGGAACCGTAGATGATGCGTGAATACACGTCGCGTCCAATCTCATCGGTTCCGAGCCAGAAGTCCCACGACGGCGTCTGGATCGGCAGTCCGACAACCTCGATGGCACCGTGGGGAGCGATGAGATCGGCGAAAATCGCAACCAGGATCAGACTCACGAAAAGCGACACCGTGAGGACGTGGAGTTTGTTCGAGAACAGCTTCCGCCACCGCCTTCGTGCGTTGGAGGTGTACGGAGTGGCGGGTCCCGCCATGTCTTGGGACGTCATGATCGCGAAATCCTCGGGTCGAGTACGGAGTACACGATGTCCACGACGATGTTCACGATGACGAAGGCGGCGGCGGATACGAGGACAGCGACTTGCACGACGTCGAACGCCCGAGTCACGATCGATTGGATCATCAACCAGCCCAGACCGGGCCATGTGAAGATCTGTTCGATCACGACCATGCCACCGACCAACAGCCCGAAGCTGACTCCCACTTCCGTCATCAGCGGGATAGCGGCATTGCGGAATGCATGGCGATAATGGACGGTACGGTCCGTCAACCCTTTCGCCTTGGCCGTCCGGACGTAGTCAGCGCTCAGCACCTCAATCATCCCGGCTCGCATGAACCTTGTCAGACGCGCAGCGGTCACAATTCCAATAGTGGCGACTGGCAGAATCAACAGGCTCAAGTGTTTGAGCGGGTCCGCGGTGAATGGGACGTAGCCCCCAGGCGGTAGAATCGGGAAGAGTTCAGCGAAGACGAGCAGGAGCGCGATCGCGAGCACATACGTCGGCATGCTGAAACCGAGGGTGGTCACGACCCGCGCCGAATGGTCAATCCATGTGCCTTCGCGAATCGCCGCGAGCATTCCGAGCGGGACGGCTATCACGACAGCAAGAAGGATCGCATCCCCGTGCGAGATCGACGTACCGAGGTCCCCCCGGAGGAGGTCGCCCATCCATCGGACGTATTGGATGACCAGCGGGTCGTTCAGGCCGAGTCGGTCGCGGAGTGCCTCGAACGCCTCCGGTGGGGCATCGAATCCGAGTGTGATCGCGGCTGGATCACCAGGAACGACTCGGAACACGATAAACACAGTCGTCGCGACGATCCACATAACCAAGAGCCCCTGCACGAGCCGGCGGATCGTGAACCGTGTCATGTGGTCGCCCCTTCGGA
>CAYTWC010000421.1:0-555 GCA_964441975.1 uncultured Acidimicrobiaceae bacterium
GTTGACGTTCTCCGCCGGAGAGCTTCGTCGCCATGTGGCCCGCCCTGTGCGCCAAACCTACGCGATCGAGAGCGGTGGCGGCGAGCCCCCGACGGTCCTCGAGGTCCTTCCCGGTGTAGAGCATCCCATCAGCGACGTTGTCGAGTGCGGTCTCCCCAGCGAGCAGGAAGAACTGCTGGAACACAAAGCCGATGTGACGGGACCGCAGCGCCGATAGCTGCCTGTCCGACAGGCGCGACACGTCGAACCCTGCGACGTGGACGTCTCCAGATGTGACTCGGTCAAGCGTGCCAACGACGTGAAGGAGCGTGGACTTGCCGCTACCTGACGGACCGACAATCGAAACGAGTTCACCGTCCTCGATCTCAAGATCCACACCGTCTAGGGCACGTACCGGGGGCGTTCCCGGATATTCCTTGACGACATCACGCAGTGCGAGAGCTGTGTCGCTCGGGTTCCAAGCGTCGGTGGGGTCCGTCATGGGACGACCACCTCCATACCCGACTCAAGCCCATCCCCGACCACCGCGACGAATCCGTCCGCGAACAGGCCAGG
>CAYTWC010000421.1:565-1773 GCA_964441975.1 uncultured Acidimicrobiaceae bacterium
GTATGTTGATCCGTCCCCACCGAGGACTTCGACGGCGTACCCGCCCTCAGCGAGCGCTAGGAGTCCGGTGACCGGGATAGCCAAGACCGCATCGGCGCGGTCGGACACCAGAATCACGTCGACGGGTGCCTGATCCAGGCCCTGGGCAGCGGACGGATCATGCAGGGTGACCTCCATGTCGAAGTACGTCGCGCCCTGCTGGGTTGCGAGGACGACGGAGCCGATGTCCGTCACCTCTGCATCGACGACCACGCCACTCGGGAGCTCCACCGAAACGGCGTCTCCTATCGCCACCAGCTCTTGATCGTCCGTCGAGAGCTGAACCTCGATGACGGTTTCACTGACCGAGGTGGTCATGATTGGCGTGCCACTCCCGATTGGATCACCGACAGCGACGAGGGTTTCACCGACCCGAACTGGCTGTGGGGACACGACGATGTCACCGACATTCACCACACCGTCCGGCACTGCACCGATTGACTGCTGCCACGATGCCACCGCTCCCATAGTCGCCGTGTCGTACACGCCTGATACCGAATCCGCATCGTCGCTCGCGAATCCGAGTTCGACAAGCGCCATCTGGAGCTGCTCCACATCGAGTCCTTCAACCCCGCGGGTCAGAGCTCTCGTCACCGGAACCAAGCCCGTAATCAGGACCGTCGGATGACCATCGAGCTCCACAATCGTCCCTCCCTGTTGGACGATCGACCCGTCAGATGCGATGGCGGTAACAGTCCCTCCCTGTACATGCGAGGTCGAGTAGATCGTGGTCCGAGAATTGACGGCATCTCCGACCTCGACGCCTAGATCGGAGACGTAGACCGGCGTCTCGTTGAACACGACGGCACCCAACCCAAGCGTCCCTGTCGCCTGACCACCGACCGCCGCTTGCATGCGCTCGATGGCGTCAGCGGTAGCTGATGTGAAGTCTTCATCGACGGTTACGGCACCGTCGGGATCGAAACCGAGATCGACAAGCGCACGCTCAAGCAGTTCGACGTCGGGTCCGTCCGTCATCCGGCTGTTGAAAACCCGATAGGCGGGAATGTCGCCTTCGAGAAGAATGACCGGTTGAGCGTCGATCTCGAACAGTGGGCTACCGAAGGCACTGGTCGACCCCTCCTGCGGAATCCAAGTGATCGTGCCGGACTGGACCGACTCCACGGTGCCGACACCGTCGTCGGATGTTCGGAAGACGAGTTGGTCGG
>CAYTWC010000422.1:0-1746 GCA_964441975.1 uncultured Acidimicrobiaceae bacterium
GGTGTCAGTCGCTCGGTCGTTCCTGAAACAGCCATCGGTCATACTCGCCTACGAACCGACCCAGGGTGTCGACGTCGGATCGCGCTTCGACATCTACACCGCTCTGAGATCGAGGATCGACGCAGGGGCAGCGATGCTCGTCAAGTCGAGCGATCCGATCGAGCTGTCCGGCCTGTGTGATCGCGTCCTGGTGATGTCGCGAGGCCAGATCATCGAGGAGATTCCCGGCCACGAGCTCAGCGAACTCAGGATTGTCGAGGCGATCGTGCGCGGTCCCGGACTATCGAAGGCAGGCAGGTCCGCGTTCGGTGCGGCCATGCCGACGGCCTCTTCGATCAAGGACGTCGAATGACAACGCGGGCCGACACTGCTCGCCGCGCCGTCCGCAAGGTCATGCGCGACGCGAGGGACAAGAACAAGTGGCGCAAGATCGTCAAGTTCCGATTGTGGATGCCCGTAGCTCTCCAGATTCTCCTGATCGTTCTCGTCGGCTGGTATACGTCGTCGCAGTTCCCGGGTTTCATCAACGCCACCAACGTCACGAACATCCTGCTCCTTGCGATCCCTCTCGCGATCGTGGCGATCGCCCAGACCAACGCCCTCCTCGTCGGATACCTGGACCTATCAGTCGGAGCAATGATCACCTTCGGCGTGGTTGTCGCTTCGTTCTGGATCTCGGACGGCTCGAGCACAACCGAGATTGCGCTCGGGGTCGTCGCGATACTCGGTGCAGGGTTGGTGCTCGGAGGGGTCAACGCCGTGCTGGTACGAGGGGTCAAGATCCCGTCGATCATCGCGACCCTCGCGACCCTCAGCATCCTCAACGGCATCTCGCTCAGTCTTCGACCGAGTCCCGGCGGCACGATCGACCGTGACTTCACGTCCTGGCTGCGCAGCAGCATCGGGCCAATACCGATTGCATTCATCCTCGTCGTCGTTGGTGCGGGTCTCCTCGACTGGTGGCTCCACGGCAGTGGGTCGGGGCTTCGGCTACGCGCGACGGGGTTCGACGAGCGTTCGGCCAAGCGGAACGGTGTGAGAACGAATTGGGTTCGCATCCGCGCACTGCTGCTCACATCGTTCTTCGCCGCATTGGCAGCGTTCTTCGTCATGGCGAGGTCCAGCGTCGGGAATGCACAGATCGGGGACAGCTATGCGCTCAACAGCATCACCGCAGCTGTTCTCGGTGGCGCTGCCCTGTCCGGTGGTCGGGCGACGTTTGTGGGAGGCGTTGTCGCTTCCGTGTTGCTGGCTCTCATCCTCACCGCACTGCCGTTTCTCGGACTCAGCTCCGAATATGGCCTGATCATCATCGGAATCCTCGTCCTGCTCGGGATCGTCCTGTTCCAGCTCGGCGATCTCAAGGAGCTGACGAAACAGAACTACAAGCGGGTTCGACGGATCATCGTCGGTAGCCGCCCTCCAAAGGTGGCCGAGGTTCCCGATCTGTATCCGGAAGGCACCGATTTCAGCGTTGCTCCGACAGATCGGAAGCTCATCGCAGGTGGAATCGTCCTGACGATGGATCCGTCCACGAATGGTCGCACTGACCTCGACATCCTCGTGGACGGTGACACGATCGTCGACATCGCACCATCGCTGTCGGCTGACGGTGCCGAGGTGGTCGACGCCACCGGGATGATCGTCATGCCGGGATTCGTGGACACCCATCGACACATCTGGGAATGGTTGCTCCGTAATATCGGAACGGAAGTGCCGCTCGAAGGGCGGGGTGGCTACATATAG
>CAYTWC010000423.1:0-1745 GCA_964441975.1 uncultured Acidimicrobiaceae bacterium
GGTTGCAGGGGAGATCGATCTCGCCGAGCTGGTCATAGATCGGGGAGCGTGGAACTTCCATCCACCGAGTCCGTTTCCGCCGGTCATCTTTGACATGGCATTCAACGTCAACAAGGACGTACCAGCGGCCGACGTGCTGGCTGCAGCGGTCGCCGGTGCAGGAGATCACCATGAGGCCGCTCATGTATTCGATGTCTTCGAGGGGGAATCGATCGGCGCCGGCAAGCGCTCTGTTGCTATCAGGTTCACCTTGAGGGCTCCCGATCGCACCCTCACCGACGAGGAGTCGGCACCGGTTCGCAAAGCAATCGCTGCATCGGTTGCCGACACCGTCGGCGGGGAACTCCGGGGAACGCTCTGAGCCGCGAGAGCGCCCGCGTCCATCTTGAGACAGACCCTGCCGCTGCTGCGGTAGCCCTTCTCGGTACCACAGTGCGTTCAGAGATCGGAGACGAGCGTGTCGTCGTCGTCCTCAACGAGGTAGAGGCATACGGGGGCCGTGACGATCCGGCCAGTCACGCGTTCGGAACGAGAACAGCGCGCAACGAACCGATGTACGGTCCGGCAGGAACGCTGTATGTGTACTTGTCCTATGGCGTGCACTGGTGCGCCAACGTGGTGGTTGGGCTGCCCGAGGTACCGAACGCCGTGCTCATGCGCGGCGGCATCGTCGTCGAAGGACACGACATCGCAACGATCCGGCGCGGAAGAACCAAGGATCTGGCGAACGGCCCGGGCAGGTTGGGGCAGGCGCTCGGACTGGACGGCACGCTGTCGGGCTCAGACCTCTTCGAGGGACCGGTGCGCCTGGAGGGCCCTTTCGGAACCGTGCGCGATTGGCATGCTACGCCTCGGATCGGCATTTCCAAGGCCGTTGACGTGCCGTGGCGTTTCGTCGCTCCGAACCTCTGATCCCGACGTTCGGCGGCGCAAGGTCTGATGCCGATGCGTCATACCGTCACCCGTCTACGCTTCCAGCAGCATGAAGACAGCGCAAGAACAGTTCGAATACATCACACGTACCGTGGACGTCACCCTGCCCGAGGGCCAATTGCTCGCCCAACTCGAGAAGTCAGTCGAAACAGGGGTACCTCTGCGCGCCAAACTCGGCGTCGATCCGACCGCACCAGACGTCACCCTCGGATGGGCGGTTGTATTCGACCTGCTTCGCCGTTTTCAGGAGATGGGTCACACGGCCGTCCTGATCCTCGGTGACTTCACGACGCGCGTCGGCGATCCGAGTGGGAAGTCCCAGACACGACCCCAATTGTCCGAGGAAGAAGTCGAAGCCCACGTGAATTCGGTCCTCCCGACGATCAAGGGGCTCTTGTCGGAGGACAATCTGGAGATCCGCAGGAATTCTGATTGGCTCGGCGCCATGGACATGGCCGACGTGCTCCGTATGACTGCCGGCGTGACCGTTTCGAGGCTCATGGACCGTGACGATTTCGCTAGCCGATGGAAGGCCAACGAGCCGATCTCGATGATCGAACTGATGTATCCGCTGCTCCAGGCCACCGACTCGGTTGCCATTGAGGCCGACGTCGAGATCGGAGGCAACGACCAACTGCTGAACCTCCTCATGGGGCGCGACCTGCAAGAACGCGCTGGCCAGTCACCCCAGTCGGTTGCGACCGTGCCGCTGCTGGTCGGCACCGACGGGGTCAAGAAAATGTCACAATCTCTCGGCAACTACATCTCGGTCCGTGAAGACGCCAACGAGATGTTCGGGAAGACGATGTCGA
>CAYTWC010000424.1:0-1738 GCA_964441975.1 uncultured Acidimicrobiaceae bacterium
GCTTCGATGATCTTTCGTCGCCGCGAGACTGGTTGTTTCTCGGCGGTGGTGTTCATCTAGAAAAGATACAGCGTCGGGTAGATGAGTACCCACGCGAGGTCCACGAAGTGCCAATACTTCGCAACACCTTCGACCGCCCAGTAGTCCGTGGATCCGTAGTGGCCACGCAGCCCAAGCCCGAGAACGATGACCAGCCCGATCAGGCCCGTGATGACGTGGAATGCGTGGAGACCGATCAGCATGAAGTATGACGACCCGTACGCCGTCGACGGTGGGAACAGGTGGGACGCTTCACGGAGCTCGATCGTCACGCCACCCATGAACACCAGCCCGAGGGTGATCGTGACCAACGTGAAGATGATGAAATTGCGACGGTGGTTGTACTTAATCGATGTCTCGGCCAGATACGCGCTGATCGATGACACGAGCAGGACCATCGTGAGGAGCAGGGCAAGTTCCTGGTTCAGCTCGTCGGGGCGGCTCGTCCCTGTTGTGAAGTACCGCGCAGAGAGGAAGGCGGCGAAGAGGAAGCACTCGGAGAAGATGAAGAGCCAGAGCCCGATCCGATTCGCCCATGGCTGGAACGACATGTCCTGGTGGTACTCGTGGTGTTCCTCTTCGTGGGACTCCTCGGCCTCATGGACCTCTTCGGGTGCGATGTCGGTCGTCATCAGTGAGCATCCCCTGAGTGGAAGACGGCACGGACGTGCATGAACACGTCAAGGATTACCCATCCCTTGAGGATGACGATCGGCAGCATCGGCCACAGCGGCTGGGCGACCTCGACAGCGATGAAATACTCGATGACCGACAGGATCGCAAGGAACACCGCGGCCCTGATGCCTTTCATGGTGGCCTTCTTGAGGGAGACCCGATCGATCGCGACCTGTTCGACGGTCATGCTGGCACCTCTTCGGTCTCACGGTCGTGCCCACCGGACCCCGGCGAGTCGAACACGACGTGTGGCCCCGCGTCCGTTCCGTAGTCGTAGGGGTGCGAGATGACCCGTGGCTGGGCCGTGAAGTTGTGCTGCGGTGGCGGCGACGGGATCTGCCACTCGATGGTCCGTGAGTTCCACGGATTCGGACCCGCCTTCTGCCCACGGACGGCTGAGTACAGGAGGTTGCCGACGAAGAGGAGGAAACTCGTGCCGAGGATCAGGGCCGAGATCGACGCAAACCGGTTGACCCCCTCGAATGCTTCCGGGTAGTCGCCGACGCGACGGTTCATACCGTTGATTCCGAGCCAGAACAGGGGAATGAACGTCGTGTTGAACGCAACCGTGACCCATATGGCGAAGATCTTGCCGAGCCGCTCGTTGTACATGCGCCCGGTGATCTTCGGGAACCAGTAGAACATCGCTGCGAGCAGGCCGAAGATGCCGCCACCGACGATCGTGTAATGGAAGTGTGCAACGACGTAGTACGTGTCGTGGAGGTGGATGTCGGTCGCGACGTCGGCGAGGAAGATGCCGGTGATACCACCGATGAGGAAGTTGAACAGCCACCCGAACGCGATCAAGAGGGGTGTCCTGAACCACAATCGACCCTGCCACAGGGTTCCGATCATCGACAGGAAGATGACGCCGGTCGGGATCGAAATCGCTTCGGTCAGGATCATGAACGGTCCCTGGAGGAACTCAGCCATCCCGGACACGAACATGTGGTGTGCCCACACGACGACCGACAGTCCCACGATTGCGAGCATCGACACGACGACGGCGCGATAGGCGAACAAC
>CAYTWC010000425.1:0-1737 GCA_964441975.1 uncultured Acidimicrobiaceae bacterium
CGCCGCCGAACGAACCACCGTCTGGTAACCCCCGACTCTGCATTCCGTGGGCTGGAGTGCACATATATGTATCCGCGAACCCTGGGTACGCGGAAACATATATGTCGTCACCAGCCCACGGAATGGCGGGGGTGGTTCAGCAGTTGGTTAAGCGCGATAGCGTGGTGACCGATGAACAAGTCGATGCCCGAATCGATACCTGACGCCATTTCGTTCAACGCCGTCCACAAGACCTTCGGTGAGGTCACGGCACTCGACGACATCACATTCACGGCGCCGTACGGGTCGGTGACGGTACTCCTCGGACCCAATGGTGCAGGCAAGACGACGACCGTCCGACTGACGACGGGCGCACTCCTACCCGACTCGGGGACAGTTCGCGTGCTCGGCCTCTCCCCAGACGAAGACGGCGACGACGTCCGCTCCCGCGTCGGAGTTGTCGCTCCGAAACCGGCCTTCTACGACCAGCTCACAGGCTGGGAGAACCTCCAATTCGCCGCAACGATCTTCGAGAGCACGGAAGCCGAGGCTCGATCTGCCGCAGAACGGTTCGGTATCGACGACGCCCTCCAGCAGGAAGTCGGCGGGTACTCAACCGGGATGCGAACGCGGCTCGCACTGGCACGCGCAGTGGTCCACGACCCCGAAGTCCTGATGCTCGACGAACCGACAGCCGGGCTCGACCCGGAGTCGGCGAGGGCAGTGCTCGATCTGATCAAGGAGATGGCAGGGCGTGGCCGCACCATCGTGATGTGTACGCACCTGCTGCATGAAGCAGAGGGCATCGCCGACCAGGTCGTGCTGATGAACAACGGTTCCGTCAGGGCGGCGGGGAGACCCCAAGACCTCGCACGTTCGTACATGGAACATCCGATCGTCATCATCGACGCCGAGGACCGCGACAGCATCGGGTTCATCGCATCACTCGACGGCGTCCTCGCCTTCGAGCAGCACGGTGCCGCGCGCGTGACGGTCGACTCGACCGATCGTGTCCCCGACATCGTGATCGAGCTCGTCAAGCGGGGCGTCCGCCCGACGAGGGTCGAACCGCTGTCACCGACGCTCGAGGACCTGTACTTCGAGATGCAGAGGGCCCACAGGGAGTCGGGCGAATGAGACGGTCCATGGTGACGGCGGTCGTCAAGGCGGACCTGTACCGACTGATCAAGTCGCGGGACTACTGGATTCCGCTCCTGATCCTGTCGAGCATGTTCTTCATCATCCTTCCTGCGATCCTCCTCGGCGGGATGTCGTTCGTCCAGCAGACGACCGCGATCACCCAGATCGGCGACATCATCGGCACGCTCCCTGACGCCATCCAGGCGAACATCCAGGGCGACAACCCCGCTACCCGTGCGTCCTACGCGTTTGCGGTCTACCTGCTCGCACCGATCGCCATCATCGTGCCGCTGACCATCTCGTCTGCCGTCGGCGCCAACTCCATCGTCGGTGAACGCGAACGAGGTACCGGCGAATACCTCGCGCACTCCCCTCTGACCGTGCAGGAGATCTACCTGGGCAAGCTGATCGCCAGCCTGATCCCCGGGTACGTCGCTGGCATCATCGGATTTGCGGTCTACTCGCTGGTCGTCAACCTGATCGTCGGCAGCCAGATCGGGCGATGGTTCTTCCCGACGGCCGGTTGGCTCCTCCTGGTGCGGTGGGACGACCCACAGCACCAGGAGGAGCCACGCAACGAGCCCTGCAAGGGCTGCAGACACGACCGGGCTGTAGAGC
>CAYTWC010000426.1:0-1731 GCA_964441975.1 uncultured Acidimicrobiaceae bacterium
CCCTCTGTTCGGCGGTGCGGTGCTGAATGGATGAGAATTTATCACTAAATAATGCCATCGGAACCTCGGATCTCGTGTCGGAGTAAGGTGCCTGTCATGACGACCGACGAGCGAGCATCGACGCTGGCCCTCTTTTGGGGTCAGACCGTCTACCAGACGAGGATCTTCGTGCGGAACCCGCTCGCCGCGTTCTTCACCCTCGTGTTCCCGCTGATGATCTTTCTCGTGTTCGCGGTGGTGTTCGGCAACGACACGATCGACTATCTCGGTGTCACCACCGCCCAGTACTACGCCCCGTCGATGGCGGTCTTCGCCGCAGTGTCCGCCACGTATACGAACCTCGCTGTCGGGACCGCGTATCAGCGGGACCAGGGGATCCTGAAGCGGATGAAGGGGACACCGCTTCCGCCGTGGATCTACATGAGCGGGAAGATCGCAAGCGCCGTGATGGTGGCGATCGTTTCGGTCGTCATCATGATGTCGGTCGGTGTCATCTTCTTCGGCGTGCAGATCTATGCCAGAACGCTGCCATCCGCAGTCATCACCTTCATGGTCGGTGTCGGATGCTTCGCGGCCCTCGGATTGATGGTCGCCGCACTCGTGTCATCCGGAGAATCGGCAACTGCCGTGGCGAACGCGACCCTGCTGCCGTTGGCATTCTTCTCCGGAGTGTTCATCGTGCCCGCCGAAGAGGCACCGGCGTGGCTCGATGCGGTGGCGAACTTCTTCCCGCTCAAACATTTCGTGGAACCCTTCGTCGCGGCATTCAATCCGCAGCTGACGGGCGCGCAGTTCTTCTGGGGGAGCATCCTGTACATGGCGCTGTGGGGTGTCGTGGGCATGATCATCGCCCTTCGCTACTTCAAGTGGGAATCGACGCCGGACACGTCGAGGCCGTCCCGCAAGAAGAAGCGGGCAGCAGCATCAGCATGAGCCACCTTGTCGTCCGCGGCATCGAGCCCGAGGACATCGCTCGGGTCAACGAGATATACAACATGTACATCGTCGGAAGTCACGTGTCGTTCGACACTGAGGCGTGGACCGACGAACTACGCGACAAGTGGATCGCGGAAAGGCTGGATGCCGGCTACCCGGTGCTCGTCGCCGAAATCGATGAGTTGGTCGTTGGCGCCGCGTGGGCAGGCCCGTGGCGGGACAAGCCCGCGTACTCCGACTCGACAGAGACCACCGTCGTGTTCGATTCGGACTACACAGGGGCAGGGACAGGGACCGTGCTCTACACGCAGCTGATCGAAGAGCTGCGGCAACGTGGGTTCCACCGAGCGTACGCGATCATCGCTCTCCCGAACGATGCATCGGTGGCGCTCCACCGCAAGCTCGGGTACACCGAGGTGGGCGTGTTGGACGAGGCAGGGTTCAAAGACGACCAGTACGTCTCGACGATGCTGATGCAGCGAAAGCTCGAGGATCCGATCTAGAGGTCACCCGACACGCCGAGCAACCGCTCGCGTCTGATCGACTTCGCCCCCGACGCCAATAGAGCGATGGCGAGGAGCCACGCAACGAGCCCTGCAAGGGCTGCAGACACGACCGGGCTGTAGAGCAATCCGGAAGCAACCCCGTAACTCATGAGGATCACCGGGAGTGTCACGAGGCTCGATGCCTGATGTGCCGAAGCGGCGCTGCGCACTCGGGCTGACAGGCGGAGGATCAGCGACAGGGCAATGGCGATGAACGGTGGGACGACCCACAGCACCAGGAGGAGCCAAC
>CAYTWC010000427.1:0-1723 GCA_964441975.1 uncultured Acidimicrobiaceae bacterium
GTCGTATCTGCCATCACGTAACGGTAACCACGAACCAAATCTGCTGGAGCATTGGGCCATTCGCGCTGGATCCGTGTACTGCGATTCGGTGAGTCGTGGCCCGTGGAGATTGAGCGCCTCGGCGTGCCGAAGGGTTATGTCGTCCGCGTATCCGGGTGGGGTGCATAGGCTCGAACCATGAAACGGTCGCTCGTGTTCGTCGGTCTGATTGCCACCCTCATGGCCGCGGCGTGCTCACCCGAGTCGTCGCCCCAGGCCGACACCACGACATCCACCGTGCCAACCCGAGTCGACGAGGCACCTGACGGTGTGGCGATCGAACCGTCGGAAACCGCTGCCCTTCGGAACCAGTTCGGCTACCTGTTTCCCGCGGCGCCCGCATACCCGACCGGTCCACCGAGTCCAGACCTGGTCGAGCATGTGGAGGTCCTCGTCGGCGGGCTCGAGGCGGGACTCGGCGTCGACATCGACGCGATCGTCGGCATCGAGCGGTCGCGTGATGCCCGAGCCGCATGGGTGCTCTCCGATCTGCTCCGGATACTGGGGTCCAGCGTCGAACGGAACAGGGCCATCGAGGCGGTTGCGGCCCTCACCGGTGCGAACCTCTACGACGACCCGGTTACCGCGAGGAGCCTGGTCCAGTCGATGGTCGACCATCTGATCGCGTGGGACATTCCCGCCATAGCTGGGTACGACGAGTGGAAGCAGCGAATCCTCCTGCTCATCGAACCTGCGTGGGCGCCTCTGTTCGCGGATGAGTCTGCTGACATCGACTGGAGGCTGATCAACTGGGGAGGAGTTTTGATCGACGATCGTCCGCTCGGAACTCCGGTCGGGTGTGTGCGCGGATGCATCCCCGCACTCGATGATCCTGAGGTCACTGGCGCGAACGACGGTTCGTGGTATCCCGACGATCGGCTGGTGTTCGGAGTGACGATCAACGGCGAGTCGAGGGCGTATCCCAAGAACATCATGGAGGTGCACGAGATGGTGAACGACACCATCGGCGGTCGACGGGTCGCAATCCCGTATTGCACTCTGTGCGGGAGCGCTCAGGCATACCTGCTCGACAACCTGCCGGACGAGTTCGCCGAACCGGTCCTGCGGACCACGGGCTTGCTCAGTCGGTCGAACAAGGTGACCTATGACCTGACCTCCCAATCGATCATCGATACGTTCACGGGGACCGCTGTGTCCGGTCCCTTGCGAGAGGCGGGCGTCGTCCTCGAGCAGGTCTCGGTTGTCACATCCCGATGGGCGGACTGGCGTGCCGCACATCCGGACACGACGATCGTGACGGAAGACGGCGGCATCGGCCGTTCATATGACCTCGACCCCCTCGGAGGCCGCGATGACAACGGCCCGATCTTCCCGATCGGCGACGTCGACGAGAGGCTCGACACACAGGATCTGGTGCTCGGCGTGTTCACAGCCGACGGCGTACCAGTGGCGTTCCCCGTCGCTCAGGCGCGAGCCGTCATCGACGGCGGCGGTTCGGTTCGGCTCGGCGAGATCAGGCTCGTGCCCGATGGGTCCGGTGTGCGAGCGGTGGGGTCCGACGGCACCGAGGTCGTCGGCCACGAGGCGTTCTGGTTCGCCTGGAGTCAGTTCCACCCAGACACGGTCGTGTGGAGTCCGTGACCCCATTCTGTGGGCTGGTGAAGACATATATGTATCCGCGTACCCAGGGTACGCGGACACATATACGTGCACTCCAGCCCAC
>CAYTWC010000428.1:0-1717 GCA_964441975.1 uncultured Acidimicrobiaceae bacterium
CTCTCACTTTGTTGCGTCGATCGATTCGGTGATGAGGGCGCATGGCCCATCGCATGACCCACCGACGGTTGATCCTGCCCTCGGCAAGCTACCACGGGTCCCGCAGCACCCATCCGTCCCCAGACCACGGAATCGCCGCGTAGCCTTGTGTCGGCAACGGCTGAGGATTCGATACCGGCTGCATCTCCGGTTGCGCGCCACGCGTGAAGCCGGTTTGTGGTTGAGAGAACCTCCCGACAAGCCGATACAGAACAAGACGCTTCGGAAAGCAGGACCCGACATGACCAGTTGGGGGATGAACCGATCCCGGTTCGATCGTTCGCCCGCGCGCGGTTCGACCGAGGTGCACGGGAAGATCCGGGTACCTGGCGACGACGAACCATTGGCCGTCACCATCCGGATAGCCGACGACCAGGTCGCCATGACCTCCGTCGGCGGCGACCTCGGCATCTGGCAGGCACGTGACGTCAGGATCACACGTATCGATCCATGGACGTTCGCGTTCGTTGCCGAGGGCGACCGGCTGGTGTTCGTTCCCGATGACGCTCGCGCCTTCGCCACTCACCCGCTCATCGGTGCGACGGCGTCGCCGACAACGAAACGCACGACTCGACGACCGAAGCTGCGCATGACCGGCCTGCGCACCCGCGTGAAACGACCGCGTCGAACCCGTGCCGGCCGTGATGGCGATCGGGACACGCGAACTCGTGACCTATCGGAGGAGCCGGTGCGGACGACACAACCGGCGCCTGTCAAAGCGGCGAGCGCCGGCGCCGAACCAGACGGGACTCGACGGCCGAGCCTGTGGCTTCGATCGATCGACACGCTGCGCGAGAACGGTCTTCTCGGTCTTGACCGGGTGCCGGTATCGGAACGCCAACGCGGAAGTGAGCATCAACACACGTACCTGCACGGTGCAGCCGCCCCAACGGGCCTCGGCAGACGTGTGTGCACGATCTGTGGGAAGGTCCGGCTCCGCTCCTAGTGCGAGGTCGTCACGTCAGGTCGACGGTCATCAGTTCCTGACCCCAGACGACTTCGCCGTCGAAGTGCTCGTGGATGTCGCGCAAGGCACGTTCCATCTCACCGACCTCGTCGAGCATGTGTACCTGATGGACGAGGATGAGACGACTGACGCCAGCCCTTTGTGCCATTGTTGCGACATCGACGCTCCCGCATTGGTATGACGCCTCTGCCGTGCCTTCGATGTCGCTCTGCACGTAGGTGCAGATGCTGACCATGGTGTCGGCTCCCTCTGCGAGTCCGACGATGCTGTCGGACGGCCCGGTGTCACCGGTCACGACGATCGACCCCTCGTCCGAATCGAGCCGGTACGCGATAGATTCGAGCCACGGCTGCACGTGATGCGCGGCCGCAGTCGAGACGGTCCATCCGTCTTCGTCCAGCTTGTCACCGGCGACGAGATCCGACACATCGATCCGCGGGGGCGTTCGTGGAAGCGTTCCCCCACGCTTCCTGTGCGCATTGA
Source organism: uncultured Acidimicrobiaceae bacterium (assembly GCA_964441975.1). Classification (GTDB taxonomy): domain Bacteria; phylum Actinomycetota; class Acidimicrobiia; order Spongiisociales; family UBA5794; genus UBA5794. The sequence continues at coordinate 1,490 of CAYTWC010000428.1, forward strand.
GGCTCAACGGATGATTGATCCTGGCGATCCAGTCCGGTGCGAAGGCGCCGACTTCTTCATCCATGAGACGCCTGGTGAACTCCTCCGTGTAATCGGGTCCATACACCTGCAGGGGCTCTATGTCGTCGACGCTCTGGTCCCAGCGCGACAGGAGGAAGCACGGGTAGTCAGCATTGTGGTCGAAGTGGTGATGGGTGAAGAACAGCTGGTCGATCGCACCGGGCGTCA
>CAYTWC010000429.1:0-1699 GCA_964441975.1 uncultured Acidimicrobiaceae bacterium
TCATCGCCCCATGCAGGACACCGGGGGAACCGTGGCCGAGTGAGGCCCCGTGTTTGCCCGAGCTGATGCCGAGACCGGCGGCCTCCACACCGACGAGGTCGACCCCCGGCTCACCGGCGAACGGATAGAACACGCCCATGGCGTTCGATCCGCCGCCGACGGGAGCAACGATGACCTCCGGGGACGGACGACCGGGCGAACCGTCGAGGTCAGCTTTGAGCTCCTCGCCGATCACCTTTTGGAATTCCCGGACCATCCAAGGGAACGGGTGTGGCCCCACGACGGAACCGATGATGTAGTGGGTTGTCTCGACGGAGGCGACCCAATCCCGCAGGGCGGCCGACACGGCGTCCTTCAGCGTTCCGGCCCCGTCGGTGACCGGGATGACCTCGGCACCGAGCAGCCGCATGCGATAGACGTTGAGAGCCTGACGTTCGATGTCCTTCGCACCCATGTACACAGCACACTCGAGTCCGAGCAACGCACATGCCGTCGCGGTGGCGACACCGTGCTGTCCGGCACCGGTCTCCGCGATGACCCGCGGCTTCCCCATCCTCTTGGTCAGGAGACCCTGGCCGACGGTGTTGTTGATCTTGTGTGCACCGGTGTGCGCCAGATCCTCCCGCTTGAGCCAGATATCGACACCGAGTTCATCGGACAGCCGCGTGGCGTGGTAGACCGGCGTCGGGCGTCCGACGTACGTCGACAGGATGTCCGCAAGTTCCCGATGGAACGACTCGTCCGCCCAGGCGTCGACGAAATGTTCCTCGAGTTCGGCGAGTGCGGGCATCAGGGTCTCGGGTGCAAACGCACCGCCGAAATCTCCGAATCGACCTGCGGCATCCGGACGTTCGTACTTCATGCTGATTTCGCCCTCTCGATGAAGAGAGCGATGGTACTCGGGTCCTTCTTCCCCGGTTCGCTCTCGAGACGTGACGATGCATCGACGCCGAACGGACGAACCGACTCAATGGCTGACGCAACATTGTCAACGCCGAGACCGCCCGCGAGGACGAATGGTCGACCCGGAGAGTCGAGCAGAGTCCAGTCGAACGTCACCCCCGTGCCGCCGTGCTGTGTCGCCGATGCGGTGTCGAACAGCGGCAATGCTTGGGAAGGGACGACCCGGAGGTCCGGTGAAGGTCCTGAGTCGGACACGCGCACGGGATGAAGCGCCAGGTAGCCGGCTTCGACTGCTTCGACTGCGACGGCAGTGGCGTGCCTTCCGTGGTTCTGGATCCCGTCAGCTCCGGTCACCTCGGCCATCGCAAGAGCGTCTGCCGGAGAGAGATCGACGGTGACGATGAACCTCGCTATCGGAACACCTGCCATCAGACTGGTCGCGGTGTCGACGTCGAGGTAGCGGGGCGACTCGGGTGCAAGGTTGAAGCCCACAGCATCCGCGCCACCATCGATCGCAGCGATCAGTCCTGCCTCATCAGTGATTCCACAGATCTTCACCCAGGTCATGATGCTGCCTTGAGTGCCGCGACGAGTCGGGCGGGATCCTCGGATCGAACCAATGCCTCCCCGACGAGGATGGCGTCATACCCCGCTCGGGCCATGCGCGACGCCCCCGCAGCGTCGGAAACGCCGGATTCACCGATCGAAATCGTGGACGCGGGGATCAAGTGCGCCGCACCCTCGGCGACGGACAGGTCCGTGACGAATGTGTGCAGATCCCGATTGTTGACGCCGA
>CAYTWC010000430.1:0-1690 GCA_964441975.1 uncultured Acidimicrobiaceae bacterium
GATCATCTCCGCAAGGTGCTCGGACCCGATCTGTTCGACAGGATCGACGTGGTACCGGTTCGACAGATGAAAGCGAACGGCTCAAATCCCGCCGGGCCACTTTGGGAAGCGATTGCCGATGCTGCCGAGATCCACACCGGCACGCGAGAGATTGCTCCAACCCTCACCCCGGTCACGACCGACGCACGGTTCTTCCGTGCGAAGGGGATTCCCGCCTACGGCGTCGGACTATTCGACGACGCTGTCACGTTCCCCGAGATGCTCGGCATGTTCCACGGTGCAGATGAACGCGTCTCCGAGGCGAGCGTCGTCGCAACGACGGAGTTCCTCGCGACCGTCATCGACCGCTTCTCCGTGCGGACGTCGACGGACGGTCGATGAGCGCCGTCGGCACCGCGGTCTTCGACCTCGACGGCGTCGTGTACCGGGGAGAACTGGGCGTACCTGGCGCCGGCGATGCGCTCAGGCGACTTCAGGACGCAGGGTGGAAGCTCTTGTACGCGACCAACAATGCCTCGAAGACGCCACAAGCCGTGGCGGACAAGATCGCATCCAAGACCGGTTTCGTCGCTGATCCCGCCGCTGTCGTAACGAGTGCGATGGCGGCTGCCCACTTCATGGACGGGCGATATCGATCCGCGTATGTCCTCGGGCTCGAGGCCCTCCGCTCAGCAGTGCGATCGGTCGGTATATCGGTCAACGACAGCCCCGATGTCGAGGTTGTCGTGGTCGGGATAGATTTTGAAGTCACCTACGACGCGATCGCAAACGCGGCGGCAGCGATTCGCGCCGGCGCTGCGTTCGTCGCATCGAACACAGATGCGACCTATCCGACCGACGGAGGACGCCTCGCCCCCGGCGCGGGTGCCATCGTCGCTGCGGTTGCGACGGCATCGGGGGTCGAACCAATCGTATGTGGGAAGCCCCATCCCGCCATGGGCAACATGATCACCGAACTCGCTGAGGGTCCGACGATCTGGATGACCGGTGATCGGATCGAGACCGACATCGAGCTCGCGAAGAACCACGGATGGCGATCGATCCTGCCACTCACGGGAGTGACGGAATCCCTCGACGGTGTCCCGGCTGAACGCCGGCCGGATCATGTCGTCGCTTCGATCGCAGACGTGCCGACGATCGTCCTCGATGGAAGTCCTGTCGCCGCGGTGTCACTGTGATGGGTGATAATGAACCCATGACCTCCGACACGAACCCAGACAGACAGCCAGACGACCTCGACCAGCTCGAGGAGTCGCTCGCGCAAGCGGATCCCTCCGAGGCGCCCGCCACAGCGGATGCCATTGCGGACACCCTTGGTGCCATGCTCGACGCCACGGCAGCCGACACGGCCGATCAGGAGCCAACCTGAGTCGCCGACGGCTTGACGTCGAACTCGTGCGACGCAAGCTCGTTGCATCTCGCACCGAGGCCCAACGCGCCATCGATGCCGGGTTGGTACGAGTGGGAACGAACACCCAGCCGAAGGCCTCGACGCTCGTCGCCCCGGATGAACCGCTCCATGTCGCATCGTCACCCGAGCCGTTCGTCAGCAGAGCGGGGCGCAAACTCGCAGGTGCCCTCGACACGTTCCCGGTGGATCCCCGCGGCAAGCGGGTGATCGACCTCGGAGCATCCACGGGAGGGTTCACGGACTGTGTTCTGCAGCGGGGCGCAGACCACGTCGTTGCCG
>CAYTWC010000431.1:0-317 GCA_964441975.1 uncultured Acidimicrobiaceae bacterium
GAGGCACGGTATGCGGGACAAGCACACAGGTTGAGAATCGACATCCCAAAGGACCTGCTGTCGTCTCCGGATCGACTGGCCGACGCCTTGACGGACCGCCTGCATGCAGAACATGAACGCGAATTCGGATTCCGCGTGTTGAACGAACCGGTCCAAGTCGCAACTGTGGGCATCACCGCGGTCGCGCCGAGCGAACCTGTACCAACCTGGTCTTCATCGGTTCCGGAACCGGGCGACGACCGCGGCGTGCCACAGCGTCGACCCGACGAACGCCGCTCCGACGGCGGGCGGTGTCCCGGGCGACAGCGCGCGACCGA
>CAYTWC010000431.1:327-1683 GCA_964441975.1 uncultured Acidimicrobiaceae bacterium
GGTCTTGCTGGATCTGGCCCAAGGATTCGAGACAGTACCGAGCTATCAACGCTCGGCTCTCAGCCGTGACGACCGGATCGTGGGGCCGGCGATCATCCACGAGTTCGATTCGACGACAGCCGTGACCAAAGGGTTCACGGCTCGTGTGGTCGACTCAGGCGTTCTGAGGATCGACCGAGAGTGACCGCCTCGCCTGTTCCGTCTTCCGGGCAGCCCGATCTCCTGGTGGACCTCCGATCAGATGAGGTGACACAACCCACCGACGAGATGTGGGCGGCGATGACGGACGGCCCGCTCGGTTGGTCGAAACGAGTGGACCACGATATCGAGCGAGCCGAGGCTCTTGCAGCCGAGGTACTCGGAACGCAGGGTGCCCTGTTCGTGCCCACCGGGACGATGGCGAACACGCTCGCAATGCTGTATTGGACGAACCCGGGCGGGCGATTCGTCGCCGAGAGAAGGGCGCATGTGTTGTCGTCTGAAGACGACGCGTTCTCACGTGTGGCGCACACCTATCCGTATCCCGTCGATTCCGAGCGTGGCCTGCTGCCGGTCGACGAGCTCCGCGAAGCACTCGATCATGCGTACGCGCTCGGCCACCGCTCCCCCATTGAACTGGTGTGGCTCGAGAACACGCATACGGCCGCAGGCGGAACCGCCGATCGCCCGTCGGCGCTGGAAGACTTGTCTGTGGCTTCCGGAGCAGCAGGCGTCCCCCTTCACCTCGACGGAGCCCGACTGGTCAACGCGGCAGCAGCGCATACAGCGATGCTGAACGAGTTCGTTCGTCATGTCGACTCGGTGACCTTCAACGTCAACAAAGGGCTGAGCGCGCCCGCTGGGGCGTTCCTCGCAGGCCCCGAAGACCTCGTCGCACACTCTCGCAGCCGCATGGTGGGATTGGGAGGAAACATCGGGCAGCTCGGACTGTTGGCTCGTGCGGCGTCCGTTGCCCTCACCACGATGACGACACAGCCCTCGGTTGACAACGCCGTCGCCGCGGAAATGTCGGTCGCCTTGGATTCGGCCGGTTTCTCGATCCCGCACCCTCCGGAAACGAACATCATTCTGTGCCGGCTTCCAGAGCCCGAGAATTCGGCGTCGTTCCTCCCGAAACTCACGGCCCGAAACGTCGGCGCTCTTGCGTATGACAGCCGGACACTGCGCCTCGTGACCCATCGCCATGTGACGAGTGCCGACGTTCCCACGGTCGTCAAGGCGTTCGTAGACGCACGCGACGACACGACTCACAGATAGACCACACTGACGGGAGGAGCCACGTGCACTCCGCCGAGACGAATGGAGCCAGAAGGCACATGCCACGAATTGCAATTGCGAAGTACGGACAGGAAACCA
>CAYTWC010000432.1:0-1680 GCA_964441975.1 uncultured Acidimicrobiaceae bacterium
ATCGTCTCATCGTCTCATCGTCTCATCGTCTCATCGTCTCATCGTCTCATCGTCTGCTCAGCAACTCGGCCGGTCGCGCTGAACGGGCGGACTTCGATCGGGCGTCCGATTGCCCCGGTGACCTTGGATGCCCAATCGAGTGCCTCATCGAGGTCCTCGGCGTTGATGATGTAGAAACCGCCGATCTGTTCCTTCGTCTCGACGAACGGGCCGTCGGTCACGATGACGTCGGCGTCGCTCCGTCGTACGACCCTGGCGTCGGTGGATCCATGCAACGCTCCTCCGAAGACGAAGGCACCATGCTCATCCATCTCCGCCTCAAGGGCAATCACGCGTTGCATGAACGCCTGCATCTCGTCTGGTGACGGTTGGTTCGGCTGGGTTTCGCCACCTACATAGGTCGTGAGTAGGTACTGATTCATCGTCGGCTCCTCGGGACGGGGCGGGGTTCTCCCGCGTTCACCCTACCGACGAACCGTGAACCGGCTTTTCGACATAGCTGCACGGTCTCGATCCCACGGTGTGAAAGAGCGCGCTCGTCGGGACAGTTCCGCGCCAAAGGGGCTCACAAGGGGAGATAGGGGGTCGATTGTGTTGACAAGTGGCGCGTGGTGGGGCATAGTGGGGGTCCGTGGGAGATATTGATGGAGATTCCACAACATGTTTTTGGGCGAGTACAGCCATTCGCTGGACGAAAAAGGGCGCATTGTGATGCCGGCGAAGTTTCGCGCGGGTCTCGAACGCGGTCTCGTCGTCACGAAGGGCCAGGAGCGATGCCTCTATGTGTTCCCGATGGACGTCTGGGACGCCGAATCCGAACGCGTCCGTCGCCTTCCGCGCACCGACAAGCGGGCACGCAACTACTCCCGCTCGTTCTTTGCGTCCGCGTCCGACCAGTCGATGGACCGAACGGGACGGTGCCAGATCCCCGAGCCGCTTCGCCTGTATGCGGGGCTCGGCAAAGACGTCACTGTGGTCGGCGTGTCGGATCGTGTCGAGATCTGGGACACCGAGACATGGAACTCCGTTGCCGCCGAGGCAGACGAGTACTACGCCGGTATCGAGGAGGTGCTTTCGGAGGAAGGCATATGACACGGTACGTGATCTATCAAGACGTGTGGGCTGGCTCGTGGTCAGTCCCCCGGATGCCAATTGGGAGGCCCCTTACTCCGCCCGCTTCCATGTTGGCGCCAGCGCTCCGGGGGGCTGTCCATGACTCAGCCCACACAACGCGAGGACCGCTATCACCGACCGGTCATGGTCGCCGAGACGTTGTCGTGGCTCGCCCCCGCGGGCGACGGCTGGATTCTCGACGGCACATTCGGTGGGGGAGGGCATAGCCGTGCGATCCTCGACCGCTATCCCGGTGCCTCCGTCATCGGTCTCGACCGGGACCCTGACGCCATCACGAGTGCATTCTCGGACGACCGTCTCTCGGTCGTCCAAGCAAACTACCGCGACATCGGGTCGGTGCTCGATGCACCGCAGTTCCCGGATTCCGTCGATGGAATCCTTCTCGATCTCGGTGTGTCGTCACATCAGCTCGATGTCGCGGACAGGGGTTTCTCGTATCACTCGGACGGACCACTCGACATGCGAATGGGTCCGGACGCCCATCGCAGCGCTGCGGACATCGTCAACACCGAGGATGGACCGGCACTCGAGGACATCTTCCGACGC
>CAYTWC010000433.1:0-1678 GCA_964441975.1 uncultured Acidimicrobiaceae bacterium
AAGGGCCCCCGGAGCATCGTAGCCCTGTCCCGTCTCGACCGACGCACCCAACGGATAGGCTCGCCTCGACGGGATACGGAGGCGTTGCCCGATGGCGAGGATGAACCGGGTCGACCCCTACGGCGATCTCCATGCAATCCCGGACCGAGGTCTGTTCACTGGCAACCGGGGTTGCCTGGTCGACGACCACGGGACCATCGTTCGTCACCACCGTGGCTCGCTGTGGATCATCTGTGAACTGGAGTATCGCGGACGCCGGCAGCCCGTCGCACGGCCCGGCCGATGGACACCGGTCTTCTTCCTGGATGATGCGGTCGCCCTCGCCGCAGGGCACCGACCGTGCGGGCTCTGCCGCCGTGGCGGGTACGGCACCTATCGCGACGCAGTCACCCGCGGCCTCGGGCGATCGATACCCCTCACAGCCGGCGAACTGAACCAACGCCTCGCCGCCGAACGTCTCCGACGTGGCCGCGGTTTGCACCGTGGGGGTGACCGCAAGACATGGCGAGCCCAGATCAGTGCCCTACCTGACGGCACCGTCATCCTCGCCGAGGACGGCCCACCATTACTCGTCAGGGCAGATGGATTGCACGCGTTCACGTTCGCCGGATGGACCGAACCACGGGTTCGTCCGTCAGCGGGAGAGGTTGATGTATTGACACCGCCGACATCGGTGATCGCCCTCAACCACGGGTTCGTCCCGGTTCTCCATCCGAGCGCGGACCCCGATAGGGATCGTTGATTCCCTCAGGCGAGTGTCGCGACCAGCACGGCTTTGATGGTGTGCAACCTGTTCTCCGCCTGGTCGAAGACGATCGACCGTTCCGACTCGAACACATCGTTCGTGACCTCAAGACCCGATGGCATGTCCGTGGCTTCCATCATTTCGCGTCCGATGACGGTGTTCGTGTCGTGGAATGCCGGCAGGCAGTGCATGAATTTGGCATCGGGATTCCCCACACGATCGAACAAAGACGTGTTCACCTGGTAGTCCCTGAACTCCGCGACCCGCTGATTCCAGACGTCCTTCGGCTCTCCCATCGACACCCACACGTCCGTATGGACGAAGTCCACCCCTGCGACGGCATCGATGTCGTCGGTGATGGTGATCGTCGCTCCGGATTCCGCGGCGAGTCCTTCCGCTATCTCGATGACCTCGACCGGTGGAAACATGTCATGCGGTCCGACCATCCGAACGTCCGAGCCCAGGAGTGCGGCGGTCACGAGGAGCGATCGGCCCATGTTGAACCGAAGGTCGCCGAGGAATGCGAACGACAAGTCGGCGTATGGCTTCTGCGACGATTCGTGCATCGTGAGGAAGTCGGCAAGCATCTGCGTCGGGTGCCATTCGTCGGTCAGTCCGTTGTACACGGGTACGCCGGCGAAGGCCGCAAGTTCCTCGACGACTGCCTGACTCTTCCCGCGGTACTCGATGGCGTCGTACATCCGACCGAGCACCCTGGCAGTATCCGCAGTCGATTCCTTGTGCCCGATCTGGGTCGAGGTCGGGTCGAGAAAGGTCACTCTGGCACCCTGGTCGAACGCTGCGACTTCGAAGGCAGCCCTCGTACGCGTCGAGGTCTTCTCGAACACGAGAGCGATGTTGCGGCCGGTCAGCTTCGGAACCTCGGTTCCTGTCTTCTTGGCAGCCTTGAGGTCGGCCGCAAGGTCGAGGATC
>CAYTWC010000434.1:0-1675 GCA_964441975.1 uncultured Acidimicrobiaceae bacterium
GGTGAGGGATCAAGAGCAGCACCGGCGCCGACGGGTCCGTCCCTTGGTGCCTGAAGACCACTGATGCGCGATCCGGCAAAGGTTCGATGACGGTGCCCTCGAGGCCCATGAACCTCTGGAGCGAACGGACCGACCGGATCTCGCCGCCGCTCGCCGGGTCGCCGGTGTTCACACACGCGTTCTGGATGAGTTCGACCAACAGGTCGATGGCGACGCTCGGGTCGAATCGACCGTTCATCGGGACTCACCATCCAGAGCAGGGTCCTCGTGGTGCATGATGAGAGAGCGCGCAGCGAATTCATGCCCCTCGAAGAAGTTCTTCGTCGCACGTTGGCCCGGACCGGCATTGGCATCGAAGTGACGGATGCCGAGACCCCGGAGCGTGGTCATGATCGCTTCGAGCATGTGGTGTCCGACGCCGACACCCCGAGCATCGGGGTCGGTATAGACCAGCCTGATGTATCCGATCCTCGCCCCTTCTGCGCGCGTGAGCATGTCTTCGAGGGTCGCCCAGAGGAATCCGACGATCACGCCGTCGATGAGCCCGACGAGCACCCATGATTCGTCGGTGCGCATCGCGCGCTCGATGGATTCGGCGAAGTCGAGGTCAAGACCGTCGGTCAAGGCCCAAATGGGCTTCTTTGCGGTTTGTTCGTCCTCTGCAGTCCGATAGAGGGCGACGATCACATCGATGTCGTCGGTGGTTGCCGCACGTACGGAAATCTCCATGCGGCGAGCGTAGTGACGAGGGGGTCCTAGGCGGAAGTCCGCCTGAATCGGCGATTGAGGCCCCATCGGGTGACGAGCCACATCGCCTCAAGGGCGATCGAACGGTCCATCTTGGACGTCCCGCGTGTCCGGTCACGGAACGTGATCGGGACCTCCACAACATCGAGTCCTGCGGCTTCTGCTCGCCACGCCATCTCGATCTGGAACCCATACCCCGACGCCTGACAGGAGGACGGGTCGAGTTTGCGGATGGTGGTATCGCGGAACGCCCTGAACCCTGCCGTGGCGTCGCCCGTCGAGAGTCCGAGCATCATTCTGGCGTACCAGTTGCCGCCCTTTGAGATGAACTGTCGGTGCCACGGCCATCCCTCGACCCCGCCGTCGGCAACATATCGTGAGCCGATTGCCAGATCCGCGCCGTGTTCGACGGCAGCAACCAGTCGAGGGAGGTCACACGGATCGTGCGAGAAGTCCGCGTCCATCTCACAGATGATCTCAGCACCGAGTTCGAGAGCCTTGTCGAAACCCGCTGCGTATGCGGGCCCGAGGCCCTCCTTCTTCGAACGGTGGAGAACGTGGATCGAGGCATCCGTCTCGGCGAGGTCGTCCGCGATCGCTCCGGTGCCGTCTGGAGACCCATCGTCGACGATCAGCAAGTCGTAGCCGCGTTCGCGCACAGCGGCTGCGATCTGCGCGATGTTCTCCGACTCGTTGTACGTCGGCACTATGACCAGGACGCTCATACCAAAGTGTTGCATGTCACATGCATCGGCGCGCGGACCGAAAGTCTTGAGTCCTGTACCCCGTCAGCTGGCGCAGTCGAAGCAGATCTTCTTGCGCTTGTTCGCCAGCTGCCCTTTGCGCTTCACGAGAAAGCAGCTCGTGCACACGAACTCGTCGGATTTGGCCGAATCTGCACTCTCGTCCTCGAGGGCGATCTCCGCAC
>CAYTWC010000435.1:0-1070 GCA_964441975.1 uncultured Acidimicrobiaceae bacterium
CGGACATCCCGGGTGTCCTGTATCGATCCGGTGGCTACGGATAGGCGGCGCACGTGAGGCTTGTCTCGGGTCCAATCTTTCGGTCTGTACGACGCCCACGGATGGTTGTACTGTCGCGCGTATCGCCGACAAGAGGAGCCTGGAGTGGCCGTTCGTGATGGCGTGGAGAAGAACTCCACATGGAGGATTCTTGGTCCAGATGAAGGGGACATCCTGGGTGATCCGGTTGCAGGACTGGACCGTTTCATGCTCGATGCCAGCGATACCGGTCGGCGGTTCTCGCTCGTCGAGCATCGTCTGGCCCCTGGTGCGCTCGCAGCACCGCTCCATCTCCACACGAGAGAGGACGAATTCAGCTACATCATCGAGGGAGCAGTGGGGGCGTATCTCGGCGGATCGGAGGTGGTTGCACACACTGGTGACCTTCTCACCAAGCCTCGTGACCAGTGGCACACGTTCTGGAACGCAGGGAAATCAACGGCGCGAGTGTTGGAGATCATCTCGCCGGGCGGGCTGGAAGAGTTGTTTCGTCGTCTCGACACATCGCCCGATCTGTACGAGCCCGACAATCTGATCCCGCTCGCTGCCTCGTATGGAGCCAAGGTCGATCTCGAGGGCACGGCACCCATCGCCGAGCGGCATCGATTGCGATTCTGACGGGTTCCCATCGACGGTCCGGATCGTTCATCGAGACTCCACGATCGCCACGCGTGTGCTTTCGCGGACGGACTGCAACTGCGCACCGGTGATCGTCTCCATGCCGTTGGCGCACCTATGGTTCTGTCACGCCTGAGAGAGAGGGGTACCGCATGAGTGAAGCCCAACACGAAGCCAACGAACTGATCGAGCGCAAGATCGCCGAACTCGGTGACTGGCGTGGTGAGTTGCTCGCGACCATTCGGGCCGTCGTCAAGGACGCAGATCCTGACATCGTCGAAGAGGTCAAATGGCGCAAACCGACGAATCCGCTCGGAGTTGCGGTTTGGTCCCACGACGGGATCGTGTGCACCGGCGAGACATACAAGGACAAGGTGAAGGTGACGTTCCCGAAGGGTTCGTCGATTGCTGAT
>CAYTWC010000435.1:1080-1669 GCA_964441975.1 uncultured Acidimicrobiaceae bacterium
GCAGAGCGGTCGACTACTTCTCGCAGGACGAGTTCGATGAGGCTGCGTTCCGTCGGGTACTTCTCGAGGCCATCGCAGTGAACGAAGGCTGATTCACACGTCAGGGTCTTCCGACAGGAAACCTTCATAGCCTTCGACGAGGAGGTCGAGACCGAACTCGAACGCCTCGGTGAACCAGGGTCTCCCGACACGACCGTCCACACCGGTTCCAATGGCGGTCCGATCCGTTCGACTGGCGAAGGCTGCTGCCATGGCCGAGAAGCCGTATACGAAGGCGTCGAGCGATGCGTAGGCATGGGCGATGACGTCCAACGGGAGACCGCCACGCTTGAGGTGGGCGATCATCGCGTCGTGGTGTCGGAGGTTCAACGGTCCAGGCGGTGTCCTCGACTGCATCAGTGGCGCTGCCCACTTGTGCCGAATGAGCGTTTCGTGAGCCGATCGGCAGCGGATACGAATGGCGTTCGCCCACGTCTCATGAGCATCGGGCAGCTCGATCTCGGAGTACACGAATTCCACCATCCCGTCGACGATCTCCTCTTTCGATCGAAGGTGGTGATAGATCGACATCGGCGACGTGCCGAGTTCT
>CAYTWC010000436.1:0-1668 GCA_964441975.1 uncultured Acidimicrobiaceae bacterium
GCGCACCGATCTCCGTGGATCCCTCGACGACGACCCGCGCGGACGTTGGGTGCGCACCAGTGCTCGGGGCGACGCTCACGATGTCGGGCGCCTCGGTGTCGGCACCGGGGGCCCGATTGCCGGTCCCCGGGACGACAGGGACCACAGGAACCGGATCCGAGGGAATCGATGTCGGCGGAACGGTGATGTCAACACTCGGGTCCGTAGTCGGTGTGACGGAGGTGGGCGTGACGTCAGTCGTCGTCGCCGTCACGGTCGGCGGTGCGTTGTCGATTGTCTCCTCCGACGGAGGTGACACGACGAGCAGCGCCACAACCGCGAGGACCGCGGCCGCCGCTCCGGCGAGTGCATACCCAGCGGTACGGGCAAGCCCTGCGAAGGGACGGGCTGAAGCTGCTCCCCACGTGGGAACGGGAACCGTCGCAACGCTGACGTCGATCGCGTCTGCTGCGCTGTAGGCAAGACGGTCGAGCGCGTTCACAGGGCACCCCCTTCGAGGTCGAGTCGGTCGGCAAGGGTCTGGCGACCCTTGTGGAGGTGCACCTTCACGGTGCTCGGGCTGCATTCGAGGATCTCAGCGATGTCGTTGATCGACAGGTCTTCGAGATAGTGGAGCGCAACCGACTGTGCCTGGCGCTTCGGCAATCGCCGGACCTGCACCCAAAAGTGTTCCGCCTCGGCGGGGAGCTCACCGATCGTTGCGTTGTCCCTGCGAAGACCGGAGAGGCGCGCAACCGCCTTCATCTCGCTCGCCCTCCTGCGAAATCGCGAGACCGACAGGTTCGACACCACGCGACGCACCCACGCCTCGGGCTTCTCGTAGGATCCAACTTGGTCCCACTTCTTGTGCGCTGCGATGAACGCTTCCTGCGCCAGGTCTTCTGCACCGGATCTGCTCCCTGAGAGTGCGTATGCGAGACCGACGACCGACCGAAACTCCCGTGCGTAGAAAGCCTCGAAGGGCTCCACGGCGCGGACGACGGGGACAGAGGGAACCGAGTCCCCCTCGTCACCGGCGGCCTGCTCCGGCCCTCGATGTTTCGGTCGTACCGTCATCTCTTACCTGTTACTCGCATCAGACACGTATGAGGTTTACCCATGTGTATCGGATGGATCCTCGCGTCGCTTCAGTCGTGGAGCGCCTGCCGATCCACGATCACGATCTCTCCGGCGTCGAAATGCTGGGGCTGAGTAAACCTTTCCGGCTGCTCGTGCGTGTAACGGGTGGGCTAGGCGGAGGGATTCGAAGCATCGGAACCCTCGAAAGGACATCAACCGATGAAACAGAAACCGATACTCGTGGCTCTGATCGCCTTCGCACTCGTGTTCGTGGGAGGCGCTGCGCTCGCCGGGATCGGCTCGACCCCACAGTTCGTGAGTGGGCCGACGTCCGAGGCGGCGAACGACCCGGTTGTGGACACGCCGACGACCACCGTCCAGAAGGTCGAGCGAGAACCTGCCCCGGCAGTCAAGGTCGAGGAGAAGCCGGAGACGGATCATCCCGACACGACTCCCCCACGGTTCGAGATCCTCAACCCGGAAACCGGCACCCACGTCGACTCGCGGGGGATCGTCGTCAGCGGCGCCGTCGAGGAAGGCGCAAAGGTCTTCTTCAGCAACCATCAGCCGGCCGAACAGCAGGGCAATCGGTGGGCCATGCGCGTCGAG
>CAYTWC010000437.1:0-1667 GCA_964441975.1 uncultured Acidimicrobiaceae bacterium
CGCGTGGTTCATACTCCCAGGCGATGCCGTAGAAGTCGAGGAGTCGCGCAAACTCCCGTTCGCTGTTGTGGGCGAAATCGGTGGTCTCTGCCTGTGAAGGCCCGAACAGGTCGTCAGTCGTCAGGTTCCCGCTGCTTCCGCAATCGATTCGATGGCGACCACTTCGGTCAGATCGTGGTCGGGGAAGAGTTTGTGGATTTCGCCTGCGACTTCGTCGTGCACCGGCCGGACGGCGATACCAAAGACACCCTGGCCCTTGCGAAGGAGATCGACGACCTCCTCGGGGCTCCTCGCTGCGTAGATGGTCGAGCCATCCGAGAGGAGTGTGATGTCGCTCTCGCGCCACTCCGGACCGATCTCGGTCTCGAGATGGTCGAACGCGGAACGAATCTTGTGCAGACTCGTACCCGCGTCTTTGAGCCGCTTCACGACTCTGAGCGTGACGATGTCCTGAAAGTTGTAGAGACGCTGAGTCCCCGACCCTGAAGCAGTCTGCATCGAAGGTCCGAGAAGACCTGATCGGTCCCAGTAGTCGAGTTGCCGGTAGGTGATACCGACGATGGCGCACACCTGCGGTGAACGGAAGCCCAGTGTCGGATCGTTGTGATTGTCGGTCATGTTGTCGCGTCTCCTAGCCCAGAGGTTACACACGCGTAATTTCGTTGTTCGAATTACTGGCGCGCAAGTTACGGACGCCGCGCGCGGATGTCAATGACCGAACTAGTCGTCTGTGCTGCCGATGAGCTTGTCGAGGCGTTCTAGATCGGTGTCCGAGCCGAGTCCGAATACGACGTCCCCCGCTGTGAAGGGCTGCTGTGGATCCGGATTGATCCGGACGTCCTGGTCGGGGCTGGCCACGCCGATGATCATCGCACCGGCGTCCTTGCGAAGGTCGAGGTCGGCGAGGGTCCTTCCCACAAAGCCGGACCCTGCACCGATTTCGAAGCGTTTGATGCGGAACTCGAGCGAGTTCGTGTGCACGACCGCGTCGAGGAAGTCCGTGAGCCCGGGTTCGGTCGCCATTGCCGCCATCCGTTCCCCTCCGACGAGCTCGGGCGTGACGACGGCCGTCGCCCCTGCGAGCCGGAGCTTGTTCTCCGTTTCGAGGTCGACCGCTCGCGCCGTCACCAGTAGCCCGGGGTGGATTGCCCGCGCGGAAAGCGTGATCACGAGGTTGTCACTCGCCGACGCGACGGCTGCGATGATCGATCGAGCCGATGCGACCCCGGCGTCCTTGAGGACATCGTCACGGGTAGCGTCGCCTTCGATGACGAGGGCTCCCTCGGACACGGCCAGTTCGACGATCTCCGGATCGCGTTCGACCACGACCGACTCGATTCGGTCGCGTTCGAGGGCCTCCCATGCTGTGGATCCGACCCTGCCGAATCCGCACACGATGACATGGCCTTCGAGCCGGGTGATGTCTTTCGCCATCTTCCTTCTCCTTCGATGATCAGAACCGAGGACGGTCTCGATTCCGTACTCGATGACCGCGGTTGCGGTGTACAGAACGGCTCCGAGGCCGCCAAGAACGACGAGGACCACCCACACGCGGGTCATCCCCGTGTACGGTCCGGCAACCTCGCCGTAGCCGACAGTGGTGATGGTCGTGAACGTCGCATACAGAGCGTCGTCGAGGACGAGGCCCCCGAAGACCATGAACCCGA
>CAYTWC010000438.1:0-1649 GCA_964441975.1 uncultured Acidimicrobiaceae bacterium
CCATCCGGACCGACGACGACTGCCGGTACGCCCAACTCTGTCAGCCGGGCATCGAGGGCTTCGGGATCCAGCGTGGAGCCCAATTCGAGTGCAAGTTGCGCCCGTGTGTCGAGCAGTTCATCGAGTGAATCGAGCAGCTGGCTGCGCAGGCTCAGGAACACGAAGATGTCCAACGCAAGCACCAAGGCGATCCAGGCGAGCATCACTGCGAATACCAGCCGCAGCCGCAGAGACGGAGTTTGCATCGACACCGTCATGGCCGCAACACATAGCCGACGCCTCGAACGGTCTGGATCACCCGTGGACCGTGCGCTTCCAGCTTCCGTCGAAGCGCGCTTATGTGGACTTCGACGACGTTCGGGTCGTAATGCTCGTAGTCCCAGACCAGAGCCAGGAGTCGCGCCTTGGAGAACACCTGACCCGGACGTCTTGCGAGTGCATTCAGAAGGTCGAACTCGGTACGCGTCAGCTCAATCTCGTTTCCGTCGCGCAGGACCTGTCGAGCCCCATCATCGATTTCGATGTCGAGAACCACTCGGACCTGCGATGTGAGCCTGCCGGATCTCCGCAGCAAGGCCTGGATCCGGGCGATGAGTTCGGGCATTGCAAAAGGTTTTGCGAGGTAGTCGTCCCCACCCGCCTCGAAACCTGCCAGGCGATCATCGATGCTCGTGGCAGCCGTCAGGAAGAGGATCGGCAAATCGCTCTGCTGTCGGATCGACTTGGCTATCCCAAACCCACTCGGTCCCGCGGGAAGCCGTACGTCGAGAACAGCGAGGTCGGGGCGGAACACCTCCAGCACAGACTCGATGTCGGTACCGTCGTCCACCCCCTCGACAATCGCTCCCTCTTCGCGAAGGGCTATGACAAGGGCATGGCGCAGGGTCTCGTCATCCTCAACGATCAGTATCCGGGGAAGCCCTGACATCGCGGGATTGTACAGACGAGGCTGAGTCGCGGGAGAATCCACCTGAGTGTCCATGGTGTCATCATGAACTGGGACCCTGAAGATTCCCTGATGAACCGGGCTTCAGAAAGCCTTCAGCCTGTCGCAAGGTGCCGTTCAGACTCCTGGACCACACTGGGACAAGGAGGAGGCGCATGAGCATCGAGACCACATCTTCGGGCCCGACGCTTTCGAACAAACCTGCTCGGCGTCGACGCAACCGCAACACCCTGAAGTCCCTTTGCGTCGGCGTCGGGTGGCTGGCGACGATGGCTGCGATCATCGGAATCTATCTCGGCGGTGCCGGCATCTTCATGATCGTCGCGGGTCATGTCATTCCGTACTCCTTCGTGTTGACTGGCATCGGACTGGCGTCCGTCGGATACCTGACATGGTTCCTCGGATTCGGACCCGGTTCAAGGCCTCCACCAACCGCCGGCGGTGCAGCGCCAAGGCGAGCGGCGAAGATCGAGTCGCCTACCGTCCAGAAGTCGTTGAACGCGTCTCAGCGCTGCTCGCAGTGCGCCACAGTCCACAGACAATCCAATCGCGTCGTCGCCATGGGTGCCGTCCGTTTGTGCGAGCGGTGCCTGTCGAGCGCGGTTGCCGGATTGAGCTCGCACTGGGCAGTCCGCACGGGGCTCGTACCCAGCGAGTTCGACGGCTACGGACCCATCCGATCCGACCTACGACGAGCCAGGTC
>CAYTWC010000439.1:0-1644 GCA_964441975.1 uncultured Acidimicrobiaceae bacterium
TTGGTGGGTGCCACCCATTGACCGCCGATGAAGTTCTGTTCCGACATGTGTCACCTCGAACGAGCAGGAACGTGGGGATGGGCGGCGCACACCACCCACCCCCACTCGATCCGTGTGCTAGCTCTTCGCCTGGGCGAGAGCGTCCGTGTAGTTGATCTCGTAGTCACCCTGGTCCTCGATGACCTCGGTCTTCGCCGTGGCGGTGTCTGCGTAGAAGTCGACAACTTCTTGATCGAGGAACGGCACCGAAGCCTCGTTCGGGCTTCCGTAGTAGTTCCAGTTGGTGAGTGCGGCACCGTTCTCGGCATCCAGGATGAAGTTGATGAACGTATGTGCCGTGCACACGGCAGCCGCATTGGTCGGTATCGCCATGTTGTCGATCCAGAGCGTCGCGCCTTCCTCAGGGAGGATGTAGACGAAGTCGTCCGGGTTGTCGGCATCACCGATACCAACGATCATGTTGCCCGAGTAGCCATGCGCGACCGCGACCTCGCCTGAGACGAGCGCCTCGTCGTACTGGTCGGAGTCGAACGTAGCGATGTTCGCCTTGGCGTTCTGGATCAGCTCCGTTGCCTCGTTGAGATGGTCAAGGTCGGTGTCGTTGAGCGAATACCCGAGGTACTCGAGCGCGGCACCCATCGTCTCACGCGGGTCATTCAGCACCGAAACACCACCCGGGAAGTTCGCCGTCAGGGCGGGGTCGAAGAGCAGCGCCCAGCTGTGCGGGAAGTCCGCTCCCACGAGCGCCACGTTGACACCCAAGCCGGTCGTTCCATACTGATACGCAGCTGAGTAATTGGCGCCGTCGTCATAGGGCTGGGTCGTGAAGTCCTCGGCCATGTTGGCGAAGTTCGGAATCGCATCCTTGTTCAACTCCACGAGCAGGCCTTCTTGGATCATGATGTTCACCATGTAGTCCGATGGAACGATGAGGTCGTACGACACACCGCTCTGGATCTGGGACAGCATCGCCTCGTTCGACTCGTAGAAGGACTCGACGACGGAAACGCCGTACTCCTCCTGGAACGCATCAAGGAGATCCGGGTCCATGTATTCGGACCAGTTGTAGAGATTCAGGTCACCGTCAACCTGCCCCACTTCGCAGTCCGCAGCCGAGACGGCGTCGCCGTCCCCGCTGCTGCACGCTGCGCCCATGAGGGCAAGCATCGCTATGAGTACCAATGCTTTCTTGATCATGTTGTTTCCTTTTCTTTTGGTCCATCGTCTGCTCCGCTATACGGTGCCAGACGACGCTTTCCCGCCGCGATCGCGCTGGAACACCAGCGAGAACGCGACCAAGATCATCGAGGCCGTCAACATCACGACCGAAACCGCGTTGATGAGCGGGGTAACGCCACGTCTCACCAATCCGAAAACATACACCGGCAACGTTGTAGCACCGGGGCCTGCGACGAAACTCGTCACGACGACATCGTCGAGTGACAGTGTGAGCGCGAGCAGAGCACCGCCCGCCACCGCAGGTGCGATGAGCGGCAGCGTCACCTTCCTGAAGGCCATCGAGCGCGATGCGTACAGGTCGGCTGCGGCCTCCTCGAGCGCGGGATCGAGCTGGCCAAGGCGCGCCCTCACCACGATTGCAACGAACGAGATGCTGAACGCGATGTGGCTCAGCGAGATCGTCCC
>CAYTWC010000440.1:0-1638 GCA_964441975.1 uncultured Acidimicrobiaceae bacterium
AAACACCCGGTTTCGAACTCCACGAGGTCGTCACCCCGTGCCCACACCATCCGATCGGCGCAAAGGGCATCGGTGAATGTGCCACCGTCGGAGGACCCGCAGCGTTCGTCAACGCCGTCATGGACGCACTCAAGGGCCACGATGTCCGCAACATCGACATGCCGCTCCTCGCAGATCGCGTCCACGCCGCCATCGAAGGCCGCACGGACATCTCCGGTATCCCACCCGTGAAGGTTGGGTGACACATGCTGATCAAGAGCGAATTCGACGTGGCGGAGTCACCTGACAAGGTGTGGGCGTTCTTCAACGACATCCCGCTCGTTGCATCCTGCCTGCCCGGTGCCGACATATCCAAGCAGGTCAGCGAGGACACCTACGAGGGAACCGTGGGCATCAAGGCGGGTCCCGTGAAGCTCGACTTCGCCGGCGAAGCGACCGTGCAAGAGCGCGACGACGCAGCGAAGCGAATCGTCGTCGCAGCCTCGGGTGCCGACGTCAAGGGTCGCGGTCAGGCAGCATTGCTCGTCGAAGCGGTCGTGTCAGCAGGGCCGACCGGTTCGAAAGTCGAAGTCGACCAGAACCTGCAGCTGTCCGGAGCCGCCGCCCAGTTCGGTCGGGGACTCGTCCAGGATGTGACGGCAATCCTTCTCGACGACTTCGCCGCGAACATGCGAGCTCAGCTCGATGCCCTCGAGTCGGGAACCACCGTTGCGGCGGGTGGATCGTCGGCGAGTGGGATGGCGATTGCCTTCAGGGCGATGCGCATGGCGCTCGTCCGTGTGCTCCGCAGGTTCTTCATGCCCTACGACCCGACACGAGTCTGAAAGGAGGGACCGTCATGCTTTGGACCATCGGAAACATCCTCCTCCTGGTGGCGGTCGTTCCGATCCTCGTCGCCCTCCTCAACAAGGTGCTTGCGGCGCTGGAGCGGATCCGACTCGCCGCAGACACCACCCTTGAAGGAGGAGTCGGGATCATCGGCGAACTCGACACGACACCGGCGCTGCTCGCACAGACCGACGACACCATCGCCGACGTTGCTCAGGGTGCCGTTCGGTACGCGGGATCCGTCGGAAAGCTGCTGGGATAGGAGGCCCCGTGGACATCAACGCAATCATCACCCTCATCCTGGCGACGCTCATCATTGCGGCAGCTGCGCTTGGACTCATCCGGGTGATCCTTCACCTACGGGCGGTGGTGGCGACCCTCGACGCGCTGATCGGCGGTGTCGACGTCATCGTGGCGAAGACCGACACGGTCAAGACGGTCGTGCCGTCAGTCAACGCCAGCCTCGAGCCGGTGAGGGCCTTCACCGAGAGCATCGAGGCGTGAGATGACGACTCTGGTCCTCGCAACCAACACCGGCTGGGTCGTCGGCTTCTCGATCGGCCTCGTCGTCGTTCTCGTTGTGGTCGCTCTGGTCGTCCCGATCCTCCTCCTGGCGAACCGCATCGGCAAGCAGGCCGCGACGGTCAACGAGGGCCTTCTGAAGGCGGTCGACAACACCGCTGCACTTGCTGAACTCAACACGACGATCAGCGCCGCCGAGACGATCGTCGCTGGCCTGAAGCGTGGCCGAACGAAGTTGGGAGGGTGACGGCATGTTGGACAGCTTCACGAACAACGAACTCTGGATGA
>CAYTWC010000441.1:0-1630 GCA_964441975.1 uncultured Acidimicrobiaceae bacterium
TTTGAGTCCACGGACCTCCGGGAGAATTGCGTCCGAGGGCAAGCGGATGTTGTCGAATACGAGTTCACTCGTCACCGAGGCTCGGAGGGACAGCTTCTTGTGGATCAGGTTGGCGGTGAAACCGACCGAGTCGGTGGGAACGATGAATCCTCGGATTCCGTCGTCGGTTCCTGCCCACACTACGGCGACATCAGCGATCGAACCGTTGGTGATCCACATCTTCGATCCGTTGAGGATCCAGTCGTCGCCATCCTTCTTCGCGAACGTCCGCATCGATCCGGGATCGGAGCCCGAATCGGGCTCGGTGAGACCGAAACAGCCGATGATGTCACCAGCAGCCATCCCGGGAAGCCATCGTTGTTTCTGCTCCTCCGATCCGAAGGCCCAGATCGGGTACATGGCGAGTGAACCCTGCACGCTCACGAAGCTTCGGATGCCGCTGTCGCCGGCCTCGAGTTCGGTGCATGCCAATCCGTATGCCACCGCAGACGTACCGGCACAGCCATAGCCCTCCAGATGCATCCCGAGGAGACCCATGTCCCCCATCTCCTTGATCAACTCCCGAGGGAACCGGCCTTCATCGAACCAGTCCCCGATATTGGGGGTCACCCGATCGGAGACGTACTGGCGGACCGTATCCCGAAGAAGTCGCTCCTCGGCGTCGAGGGTGTGGTCGATTTCGAGAAAGTCGACAGGATCGAGCTTGCCTGGGCGAATGGAGGTTGACATCGTTCTCACTTACCTGCGTCGGCGTTTCACCGATGATAGGGATCAGAACAGCCGGAGCGGATCAGGTTCTTCCTCACAACCGTCGATGCCTGACCACGGAAGCCCCGCCATGTAGGCCCAGGTGCGCCGATGTATCGTGGACGGGCCGACTGCCTTGAGTGCCGATCGATGACGTGGCGACGGGTATCCCTTGTTGGAATCGAACCCGTACCAGGGATAGTCGAACGCCGCGGCACGCATGATGCGATCGCGGGTCACCTTTGCGACGATCGAGGCGGCAGCGATGCTGAGCGAACGGCGATCCCCTTTGACGATCGTCGTGGTCGACCCTCGCGCGACGAAGTCCCACAAACCGTCGACGAGCGAGTGGTCCGGATCCATTCCCAGATTCGTGATGGCCCTGTCGGTGGCGAGTCGTTGGGCATCCGACATGCCGAGTTCGTCGCATTCCTGCGGGGTCGCATGGCCGACCGACCAAGCCTCCGCCCACCCGGTGACGCGGTCGATCAGTGCTTCGCGCTCAGATTCCCTGAGCTGTTTCGAATCGCGGATCTTGTAGATCCGCTGGTCCTTCGGTATGACGACGGCTCCCACGGTCAACGGACCTGCCCATGCGCCCTTGCCGACCTCGTCGAACCCGACGACGATCTCCCTCCCGGCCGCCCAGTGCGTCTGCTCGATGTCGATACGCGGAGCCGATGACCGGAGCGACGGTCGGAGTTTCGGAACGGCTGACATGACGCCAGACTACCGACACCGATTCGGAAGTCCGAAGATCCCACACGGACCGGCATCCGCTCGCTACTGCATCTCCATCCCGTCCTTGGCGATCGTGAATCCGGACCCTTCTGCAAGAGCAGCGATTGTTGAGTTGGGATCAGCAAGCGGGTTGCGGTGGTTG
>CAYTWC010000442.1:0-1617 GCA_964441975.1 uncultured Acidimicrobiaceae bacterium
CGGTGATTGGTTCAGAGCCGCCGACACGCCGATGCCGCCGAGGAGAAGGACCAGGCCCGCAGCGAGGGATGCGATCGCCCAGAGCGCACCCTTGGATGGCGCAGCGACGGATGGTTTCGCGCCCGCAAGCGCGGCACCTGCATCGCGGAGCACACTTCCTCGGAGGTCCGTCGGCGCAGGGATGAATACGACACTCGGAAGCAACGCGGCGGGAGACACCAGCAAGGCACGATTCCGCGAGCAGACATCACATGATTCGACGTGGCGTGTGACCTTCGAACGAATGTCCAGGGTGAAATGCCCGTCCCAGTCAGCCAACAGCTCCGCCAGTTCATCGCAATCCTTGCGTCCTTGGCGTGCGATGAGCAGAGCACCGAGAGCCTTCTCGACGCGGTCACGCATCCTGGTGAGCATCACGTGAAGGTGCGAGTCCTTGACGCCCATCGCGTTCGCAAGATCGGCGCCCTCGAGTCCTTCGACCAGATGAAGGGTCATCAGCTCACGGTCCCGGTCCTGAAGTCCGGCAACGGCGGACCAGACGAGCTCCTTGAGTTCGCCCTGCGCTATTCCGAGCGACGGATCCGGATCGGTGACGAGTTCCTCGGAGAGATCGTCCACAAGCTCCTGTCTCCCGCGCATACGACCTTGTGCGTTGGCTTCGTTCCGCGCGATGGCAAACAACCACGGACGAAGTTTCGAGGGGTCGCGGAGCTGGGTCAGTCGAGTCGCAGCTTTGACGAACGTGTCGTGCATCGCGTCGGCGGCGGAGTGCGGATCACGCAGCATGACAAAGCAATACGAATGCAGGCGATCCGCATACCGGTCGTAGATCGCAGCGAACGATGCCTGGTCTCCGTCGATCGACCTGGCTACGAGTTCTGCGTCTGATGGTGGGGTGAGTTCTTGCATACACACAGGAGAGATGCTCTCCCACCCGGATTCTTACACCCCAGGCCGCACAAGGCAGAGGCGGGACGTCGGTGGTGCGCTCAGTCGGCCGGGTTCAGGGCGGCAGTCACGTTGGCTCGGACGGTCGCAACGTGCGAAGCGAGACCCGCCCTATCACCTGCTTCGACGAGATCGTGAGGGACGAGCGAGCCAAGGCCGATGGCAACAGCACCGGCTTCGAACCATGCGCGCAGCGAGTCCTCCGACGACTCGATCCCGCCGGTGGGCATAACCCTGACGTCTGGGCACGGACCACGGACTGCCGAAAGAAACGCCGGACCGCCGACGGCCATGGCGGGAAACAACTTCACGATCTCACAGCCCATCTCGTGTCCACGCAGGATCTCGGTCAACGTGCCACACCCAGGGACATACGGGACCTTGCGGTCGAAGCACGCGGAAGCAACTCCGTCGCTGGTCGCAGGACCCACGATGAACTGTGCTCCGGAATCAACGTACTGCCGCGCGGCGTCGGCGGTGACGATCGACCCGGCGCCGATCGTCACGTTCGGATGCGATTCGGCGAGGCGCGGAACGACCTTCGCGAACGTACCGAGCGCTGTGGTGCTCCGATCGGTGAATTCGATCGTCCCGAACCCTCCGGCGGCAAGGGTGTCAGCAATGCGAAGGACCACCTCGGGATCGTCACCATGGAATACCGGTACGACA
>CAYTWC010000443.1:0-1589 GCA_964441975.1 uncultured Acidimicrobiaceae bacterium
CATCGCCGTTCAGATTCATCCCCAACACGCCGAATACGACGATATCCGCCGCGCCGCAGCCGAGGCCGAGGAAATCGGTGTCGACGTGCTGTACAACTGGGACCACTTCTTCCCCCTCTACGGAGGCGAGAAATACGGGACCGAGGACGACAGGAACGTCGGCAAACATTTCGAGTGCTGGACGATGCTGGGTGCATGGGCGGAAGCAACCGAGAGCATCAAGATCGGCGCGTTGGTCACCTGTAACTCGTATCGAAACCCGCAACTTCTCGCGGACATGGCGCGGACCGTCGACGTCATCTCCGGCGGGAGACTCATCTTCGGAATCGGCTCCGGGTGGTTCGAGAAGGACTATGACGAGTACGGATACGAATTCGGAACCGCGATCGGCAGGCTACGGGCCCTGGACGCTGCGATGCCGGTGATCAAGAATCGGCTTGCCGAGCTCGATCCACAGCCGACAGGCAGCCTCCCGATCCTCATCGGCGGTGGGGGCGAAAAGGTGACGCTGAGGATCGTGGCTGAATACGCGGACATCTGGCACGGATTCGGCGATGTCGAGACGTTCACACGTAAGAACGGGATCCTCGATGACCACTGTGCCGCCGTCGGGCGCGACCCCGCACAGATCGAACGTTCGGTCGGCGTCAACCCCGAGAAGATCGAGCTCGCCGATGGGCTCCATGCGGCCGGCGCGACGGAATTCACGATCGGCCTGAACGGACCCGACTACGACATGGGCGCAGTCAGGGAGTGGCTTGCATGGCGCGACGAGAAGAACTCCTAGGACTCGAGACCGAGTCGACGCATCTGGCGGCCGATCACATCCACGAGTGATTCCTGCCAAGGACTCATCGGCTCCAACCCGAGATCACCCGCGCGTTCCGATCCGAGCACCGAGTGTGCCGGCCTCGTCGCCGTGCGCGGGAACTCAGCTGTGGTACACCGCGAGATTGTGGCGTCCAGACCAGAGCGACCGATGGCGAACACGGCAAGGTCATACCACGTCGCCGGTGGACCGTTGGCGACATGGAGCAACCCGGTAGCACCGAGACCCAACGCTGAGAGAATCTGCGCGGCGAGGTCATCTGCAATGGTCGGACAACCGTGCTGATCGTCGACGACCCGGATCTCCGGTCGATCAGACGACGCCAACCGGAGCATCGTCGAGACGAAGTTGTCGTGCGTACCCGACACCACCCACGAGGTTCGGACGACAAGTGCTGACGGGTTGTTGGTCAGCGCCATCCGCTCACCGACGACCTTGCTCCGCCCGTAGGCATTGATGGGTTCGGTGGGATCGGATTCGACGTACGGGCGCTCGATGTCACCAGCGAACACGTAGTCCGTCGAGAAGGTGACGAACGGGATGGAGAGGTCGGCTGCGACCGCCGCGAGCTCGCCGACGGCGTTCCCATTCACGATCGTCGCGAGATCCTCCTCGGCCTCAGCACGGTCAACATCTGTGAACGCCGCGCAGTTGATGATCGCCGCTGGATGCATGGCCTCGACCGTGTCCCGCAGCCTGTCCACGGCGGCGAGGTCCATGTCGTTGCGACCGGCTGCCACGGCAGTCGGCAACAGCCGCC
>CAYTWC010000444.1:0-1035 GCA_964441975.1 uncultured Acidimicrobiaceae bacterium
GAGTGGACGGTCCATCCGGTGATAGGTGAGCCCGCGAACCGGATTGGACGGACTCCGGCTCACGACTGCGGCGTTGAGGAAGTGGAACGGCGTCGTGAGCGAACTCTCGAAGAACAGACCCTCCATCGACGGATGACCCTCCGACCAGAACGGGAAGAGCATCAGCGACATGGGTGTGCCGTACTTGTTCATCTCGCTGTTGGCCTCCCACATGATGCGACCATCCGGAAGCTCATCGATGGTTTCCATCAGGGCTTCATACTCGGGCCAGTCAGCCTTGCCCTCGTAGCCCTCGTAGTTCCACTTCACCCAGCCGGGCAGGTCATGCATCGACGCAGCCGCGGCACCGACCATCAGGACGACCGCGGCACCGCCGGCCACGAGGACTGCGGTCTGCCGTGCCGAGAATCGCCTGGCGATCGCGGATGCCACGAGCGCAATGGCGATCCCGGCGAAGACGAACATCCCGAAGAACCAATACGGAAGCAGGCGTGCGTTGTAGAGGACCGTCAGTTCGAGGTCGGCGATCACGAAGTAGCCGATCAGCGGACCGACCGTGAGCCACAGCATGATGCCGACACCGTCTCGGCGCAAGAGCGTCCAGACGACACCGATGATCCCGATGGCGAGGACAGGCACGAACTCGCCGGGTATCGGTGAGCCGGGAGCCTGGTAGGCACCGAGGATGGTGGTCACCGGTGCCCATCCCATGTCGGACGTCATCCCGCCGAACACCCGCACGCCGAGCGCGAGGCTCCAGAAGGCAGAGATCCCGAATCCGACGGCATACGTCACGGCCAGACCCAGTGCACCGCGTGCTGTCTGCGTGAGTTTCGATCGGTCGGACACCAGCGCCGCAAGCGGGCCTGCGAGCATCGGGATGGTCGCGAACACGACGACGATCGTCGTGATGACGTGGGACATCGCTGTCAGCCCGAGCACGATGGCGGCCCACGGATCGAATATCGTCGCACGCCGGTAGTTCCGAACCGCCATACCGACGAACAGGATCGACAGGGCGAACGACCACGAGAA
>CAYTWC010000444.1:1045-1588 GCA_964441975.1 uncultured Acidimicrobiaceae bacterium
CTTGATGTTCGCCCCGAAGATCGAGTAACTCTCCATGAACACGAAGAGCGATCCCGCCACACCGGCGATGGCTGCGACGAACCGTGGGAAGCCCTGGAGTTTCACGAAGAAATACGCACACACCGGCAGGATCAGCAGTCCGACGATGGTCGTCATCTTGAACGCAATCCCGTACGGCAGGACAAGGTCGAGCAACACGGTCGTGAGCGCCGGAAGAGGGAAATAGAAATACATCGCGGGGAAGCCTGCATACCAATCCATGCTCCATCCGAGGATTCGCCCGGACGGCAACAGATCCTCCATGAGTACCTTCGGGAGGAGGACGTGTGCACCCATGTCGCCGCCGGTCGGCGTGCTCGCTATGAACAGGTATGGGACGCGCCACAGAGATTGCCCTGCCTGACCGAGTGGCCCCAGCGCGCCCGACATCGTCAGGAAGATCAGCGTCGTCGGTGCGGCGATCGCAGCCACGATGAACCACTTCGGGATCGCTCGCTTCTCGCGAGGCGGTTCCTGTGGTTCGTCGAGAACCGCGGGTGGCTC
>CAYTWC010000445.1:0-1582 GCA_964441975.1 uncultured Acidimicrobiaceae bacterium
CCTCAAGGAACTACAGGTGACACTGCTCCTCAGCCCGCCGGGATTCACGACGCTCGCGGTGAGGACGTGGGCGGCAGCGGACGAACTCATCTACACCCGGGCGGCCACGGCTGCCCTTATCCTCATCGCTATGTCAGTGATACCGGTGTACCTCCTGTCCATCCGACCACGCGCAAGCGACGGGCGATGAGCTCGAGCCTGATCTCGGTCACCGGTGCGACGGTTCGCTTCGGCGACACCGTCGCACTCGACGGGTTCTCCCTTGATGTGCCACACGGTTCGCTTCTTGCCCTCGTCGGTCCGAGTGGGTGCGGGAAGACGACGGCACTCCGGGTCATTGCTGGGTTCCAGGATGCCGAGGCCGGGACAGTCTCCATCCGCGGGTCAAAGATCGTCGGACCGGGCGTCAACGTTCCACCGGAGAAGAGGCGGGTCGGCATGGTGTTCCAGGAGTACGCGCTGTTCCCGCACATCTCCGTCGCCGAGAACGTCGGATACGGGGTCCGGGGGTCCGACAGGGTCCGTCGTGTCGCCGAGGTCCTCGAACTCGTCGGGCTGACCGGCTACGAGAAACGGTTTCCGAACGAGCTGTCGGGGGGTGAGCAACAGCGGGTCGCCCTCGCACGTGCGATCGCACCCGAGCCGGACGTCGTCCTGCTCGACGAACCGTTCTCGAATCTCGACGCCCCACAGCGCGAACGCATGCGTCGCGAACTCAAGAAGATCATTCGCGCAGCGAAGGTGACCGCAGTCCTCGTCACCCACGACCAGGCTGAGGCGCTCGCCATCGCAGATGTCGTGGCCGTCATGCGGTCGGGACGGATCGTCCAGACCGGAGCACCTGACGATGTCTACCGATCACCGGTCGATCCTTGG
Organism: uncultured Acidimicrobiaceae bacterium; assembly: GCA_964441975.1. Classification (GTDB taxonomy): domain Bacteria; phylum Actinomycetota; class Acidimicrobiia; order Spongiisociales; family UBA5794; genus UBA5794. Next base: position 877 of record CAYTWC010000445.1, read on the forward strand.
GTTGCAGGATTTCTCGGCGATGCCGTCATGTTCGAGGGTCTCGTTGACGCCGGCTCGATCCGGACACCGATCGGGACGGTCAGCTCGGACCTGACGGACGGAACCGCAGTCGATGTGATGGTGCGACCGGAATGGATCCAGCCGAAGCAGTCAGAAACCGGGCCGGGTGTCGTGACCGACACCGAATTCTATGGCCACGACCAGCGGGTCGAGATCGCCATCGAGGGCGGACCGGTCGTCGAGGCGCTTGTGCCCTCACTCCACGCGATGCACGTGGGGGACACCGTGACTCTCGAAGTCCTCGACGCCGTTGTCTACTCCGGCAAACGGGCAAGCTGACAGCCGTCTGCTCACCGGCTCGGGAGACCCCAGCTGTCGGACGGTCCGTCGTCGTCAGGTTCGATTTCGACATCAGCACGCGCTGAATCGTCGCCAGTCTCGCCGTCCGTCGTCGGCTCGAGGGCGGTCGGCGATCGGTCCATCGGACCGGCTTCGAACCGGTCATCGACCGAAGCGTCCTGAGGGCTGGCCTCCGCTTCGCGCGGCTCGGTCGCCTGGCTCGCGATAGTGGCGCCTGCTGGTTCGGTGCGAGGCCCCAAATCTTCCGAGGTATCGTCCAACGGCTCCGCGCTCGGTGCCAACGGTGGCGTCCAGTCGCTGGGGACGCCGGCGGCCGGGATGAGCGTCGCTGGCAGCAGCGTCATCG
>CAYTWC010000446.1:0-449 GCA_964441975.1 uncultured Acidimicrobiaceae bacterium
GGACCGACGGTTCAGGGAGGATGTCGACGATCGTCTCTCCCAGCACCAGGACGGCGTACCCGGCGCGTCGCCCGCGCTCGTCCCACACGGCGTCGGGGACCAAAGCGATCACGTCATCCACGGTCAGCCAGCTCCGCCGCTCCGGATGCCGCGACCAGGATCGACGCGAGGTCGTTCACGGCCGAGTAGAAGGGCGCGTGACCGGTCTCGAGCGTCTCCACGCGATCGCACCCGACCCGTGCGATCATCCGCCTCTGGGCATCGGGGCTGATCATCCTGTCCTGTTCACAGACCACATAGGTCCTCGGCACCGTCCCGTACCGTCCGGCGGTCCAATGTACGGCCTCACGAGCCGGCCTGGTCGACTCCGGCACGGATCGGGCACGTACCTGTGCCACCGACGCTGCGGGACTACCTCCGCACACGATGTCCGCGATCGAGGAACCCAC
>CAYTWC010000446.1:459-1577 GCA_964441975.1 uncultured Acidimicrobiaceae bacterium
CATCTCCCCGTACGCGTCGCCGCGGACGACGTCGACAGGAGCCTGACCGGATTCGAGCAGGAATGCCGCGACGTACACGAGTCGTTCGATACCGGTCGGATCCGCCTCGGCGAGGCTCGTCAACACGGCGCCTGCTAGCGAATGACCGACGACGACACACCCGTCCGGCGCCTCGTCGACGGCTGCTCGCACACATGAAGCCCATCGTTCGACCGTCACTTCGCGAAGGTCGAGTGGGTTGCCGGGCCGCCCGGGGAGATCAACGGCGGATGCAGGGACGCCGAGGGCAGCGAGGCGTGTGACCACCATGTCCCAGCACCAAGAGCCGAACCACCCTCCGTGCACCAGGATCACCGGAACCGTGCGGTGCAACGTCACGCCCCGAACAGGTCCTGAAGCGAGTCTCGGAGCGCGTCGGCCGCACCGAGGAGGTCCTCCTCCTCAATGGTCAGGGCCGGTACGAAATTGGTGGCATCGCCGACGAGGGAACTCCCGTGGTGCAGCGTGCGGAGAAGATATCCGCGCGCCCACATCGCGTCCCACAGCTGGCGAGCGATGTCGAACTCGTGGTCGAACGGTTCACGGGTCTCCCGCGACGCAACGTACTCGATCCCGATGAGTAGCCCGAGACCGCGGATTCCCCCGACGTTCGGATGATCCCCGACGGCGTCGCTGAGTGCGCTGACCGCAAAATCACCCCGATCCCTCGCCCGTCGATACAGGTCTTCGCGCTCCATGATGTCGAGCACGTTGAGTGCCACTGCGCAGCCAATTGGATTTCCGGAGTACGTGTGCACCGCGGCCACGCCACGGCCGGCGCTGCGAATCACGTCGGCAACAGAATCGCTGATGAGCGTCGCCGCCAGTGGTGCGTAGCCACCCGTAAGACCCTTGCCGAGGTTGGACAGATCCGCCTGCACGCCGAAGTGATCAAGCGCGAGGAATCCACCGCACCGCCCTGCCCCGGTGACGACTTCGTCGGCGATGAAGAGCACACCGTGGTCGTCGCATATCTCACGAACCTGTGTCCAATAACTGGGATCGGCGACCTCCATCCCCCACGACGGTGAGATCGGCTCGGCGATGAACGCCGCCACGGAGTCCGGACCTTCGGATTC
>CAYTWC010000447.1:0-1572 GCA_964441975.1 uncultured Acidimicrobiaceae bacterium
GGAAAGCGTCGGCATCCACGCGAGGTTGCGGGCCGCCATCATCTCGCCTGTCAGGACGAGTCGGACACCCGGCATGTCCCACGCCTTCGAAGCGTCGAGCGACTTGATCCTGGCATGGGCGACCGGGCTCCGCAGGATTTCCATATGGAGCATTCCGGGAAGGACGATGTCGTCGACATAGTTGCCCTTGCCGCGGACGAACCGGTCGTCCTCGACGCGTCGACGACTCGCCCCGAGCCCGCCGATCTTGATCTCGTCGAGTGTCATTCGGCTGCCTCCTCCCGCATCTTCTCGCCTGCCCACATCACAGCGTTGACGATGTTCTGATACCCCGTGCAACGGCAGAGGTTCCCCGACAATGCCCAGCGGACCTCGTCCTCGGTCGGATCGGGGTTGCGGTCGAGCAGCGCTTTCGAAGCGAGCATCATGCCCGGTGTGCAGAACCCGCATTGGAGTCCGTGTTCATCCTTGAAGCCTTCCTGCAGAGGATGCAGTTCGCTCGGCCCGGCGAGCCCTTCGACGGTCATCACCTCGTGTCCGTCGGCCTGTACCGCGAGCACGGTGCAACTCTTGACCGGCTCGCCATCGAGGAGAACCGTGCACGCACCACAGTTCGTCGTGTCACAGCCCGTGTGTGTCCCCGTCAGCTTGAGCCCGTATCGGATGAGATGGGCAAGCAGGAGCCGTGGTTCTACGTCAGCGGTGTGTGCCTCACCGTTGACCGTCACCGTGATCCTTCGAACGGGAACCTCGCTCAACGACGGTGTGGGTACCTCTTCGAACAGACTCGACATATCAGGCGACCTTCTGGGTTGATGCCGCGACACGACTGAGCAGTCGCACGACGAACGTTCGGACGATGTGCTTCTTGTAGTCGGCGCTCCCACGGTGGTCGGACCGCGGGTTCGCCGCTGCCGCGGCAAGGTCGGCGGCTTCGGCGATCTTCGCCTCGGTGAGCGACCCACCGGTTATCGCAGCTGCCGCTTCCGCTGCGTTGACCGTCGTCGGTCCGACAGCCGTGAGGGCGATGCCTGCACGTGCGACCGTCGATCCCGTCATGTCGACGCTTGCCGCCACCGCAACGGTGGCGAAGTCGCCGACTCTTCGCTCAAGCTTCAGGTAGCCGCCCTTCGGGACGCCGAGCGGCGCAGGGACGACGGCCTCGACCCCGATTTCGTCGGCTGCGAGCACCGTCTGGAAGGGTCCGTTGACCAGATCCGCGACCTTGATCGTGCGCTTCCCTGTAGGGCCCTGGGCGACGAGAGAGCCACCAAGTGCGACCATCGCCGATGCCCAGTCCCCTTGCGGATCCGCATGGCAGAGCGATCCGACGAGCGTTCCACGGTTGCGGACGATGGGGTCTGCGATCAGCGGAGCGGCCGCCGCCATCACGGGTTGGGCGGTACGGAGTTCCGTCGATCGTTCGAGTGTGACATGGCGGCAAAGCGCACCGACACGGATGGCACCGTCGGGCTCGAACGTGAGGTAGTCGAGTTCGCTGATGTTGTTGATGTCGATGATCGTCGCGGGCGCCGCGAAAAAGCGCTTCTCGTCTCCGACGAACACCGATCC
>CAYTWC010000448.1:0-1570 GCA_964441975.1 uncultured Acidimicrobiaceae bacterium
AGTACGAAATGGACCTCACGATGGACAACTGGCGATTCTTCGCCTCAGCCGGGCGGTTCCTCGAGGGCAAGGCGGCGGGGGAGTACCTGGAGGGGTACACGTCGTTCACGCGACGCGAACCGATCGGTGTCATCGGTTCGATCGCCCCATGGAACTATCCACTCAACATGGCGACGTGGAAGCTCGGACCCGCGCTTGCAGCCGGCAACACGGTCGTGGTCAAGCCGAGCGAACTCACCCCGATGAGCCTGTTGAAGCTTGCCGACATCACAGCTGACATCCTGCCACCGGGGGTGCTCAATGTGATCTGTGGCGACGGGCCCGGTGCCGGTGTGCCGCTCGTGACACACCCCGATGTTGCGATGGTGTCTCTCACAGGGAGTGTCGGAGCCGGAGTCTCGGTTGCCAAGAACGCCGCAGACTCGCTCAAGCGTGTCCATCTCGAGCTCGGCGGCAAGGCACCCGTCGTGGTCTTCGACGACGCGGACATCGACGCACTCGTCGCATGTCTCGGTGAGAACAGCTTCTACAACAGTGGACAGGACTGCACAGCGCCATGTCGGGTCATAGCGGGACCGAAGGTGTTCGACGATGTCGTCGGTGGTCTCACCGACGTCGCTGGCGGCCTTTCAGTCGGTGATCCGATGGATGAGGCGACCGAAATGGGGCCCGTGATATCAGGTTCCCAGCTCGACCGTGTCGCAGGCTATGTCGATCGTGCAACCGCAGCCGGTGCGGATGTGACGACAGGAGGGTCGCGGCTCGACTCTGCCGGCTACTTCTACGCTCCGTCCATCGTTGTCGGGGCCGCACAGGACTCCGAGATCATCCAGAGCGAGGTCTTCGGACCCGTCGTGACGGTCCAGCGGGGGAGTGATTCCGAGATGATCGCGTGGGCGAACGACGTCGACTACGGGTTGGCGGCAAGTGTCTGGACCAAGGATGTCGGACGTGCGATGGCCGCCTCGGCCGCACTGGAGTTCGGTACGGTGTGGGTGAATGATCACATCCCGATCGTCAGCGAGATGCCCCACGGCGGATTCAAGAAGTCTGGGTATGGCAAGGACATGTCGATGTACGCGGTCGAGCATTACACCGAGGTCAAGCACGTGATGGTCAAGCACTGACCGTGACCTCTCCGGCCGAAAAGGCACTCGAAGGATCAAAGCCGGCCATCTACTGGACGGATCGCGCTGACGCGCCCGGTCCATCCCCTGCCCTGGACCGCAACATCGTCGTGGACCTGGCGGTCGTCGGTGGGGGTTTCTCCGGGCTGTGGACCGCGATCCAGGCAGCCGAACGGGATCCCGATCGGACCATCGCAATCGTCGAAGCCGAGGTCGCCGGGTTCGGGGCGAGCTCTCGCAACGGCGGATTCCTGGATGCGTCGCTGACCCACGGTCTCGCAAACGGGCTTTCGCATTGGCCCGACGAGATGACAACGCTGCTCCGGCTCGGCGATGAGAACTTCCGCGACATTCTCGCGTTCACCGAAGGGCACAACCTCGACATCGGGCTCGAGGCGACCGGGACGTTCAGCGTGGCGACGGCACCGTGGCACGTCGATGAG
>CAYTWC010000449.1:0-1569 GCA_964441975.1 uncultured Acidimicrobiaceae bacterium
TTCGGTGAAGTCCTGCAAGGGTAGGAGGCTCCGGATGCGTGGGGACGGCGATCGGCCGACCCATCCACATCGGTGAAGCGCTACCGCGAAGATCCTCGCACTCGGCGTGGTCAAAGAGTCGACGCCGGACCCACGCCGTGGCGGGTCGTGCGCTGTCGCTCGGCTACCATCGCCCCCTATGGCAGAACGAACCGACAAGCCTTGGGGCTACGAACTCCTGTGGACGCTGACGCCGCAGTACGCGGGCAAAGTGATCCACATCGATGCTGGCAAGCGGCTGAGCCTGCAGTATCACGACTACAAGCTCGAATCGATACTCGTTCTGGAGGGAACGCTGCTCCTCAATCTCGGCCGGGGTGAAGATGCGAGCGTCGTGGAGCTCGCTGAAGGCGAATCGGCGGACATCGCCATCGGCCAGATCCATCGGTTCGAGGCACCGCCGAACGCTTCGGTCACGATCATCGAGGTCTCGACGCCACACCTCGACGATGTGGTTCGCCTCGAGGACGACTACAACCGAGAGGGAACGACGGCTCCGTGAGCCTCAGGCCTCGGTTTCTTCCACATCCTCGACGACCATGTTCGGCACCCCGTCACGAACCGGGTAAGCCCAACCGCAATCGCCGCAGATGAGCGATGACGACTCGAAGTCCTCGGCAAGTGAGCCGGCACATCGCGGACATTGCATGATGGCGAGAAGATCGGGAGCGACGAGGGTGCGGTCTCGGGTCATGGTGCCTTCCTGATGATGTCCCCGACACGCTCAACGACCTCATCGACATCGGACTGCGTCGATGCTTCGGCGTTGAGTCGAAGGACGGGTTCCGTATTGGATGGTCGCACGTTGAACCAGCGATCACCAAGATCGACGGTGAGCCCGTCGAGACGATCCTGGTCGAACTCCGAGAACGCCTGCGCCACTGCGGCATCCGCTGCTGCCACATCGGGGACCGCAAAATTGATCTCACCGGACTGGAAGTAGGGTTCGTAGTCCTTCCGCAACTCCGACAACGGTGTCCCCGCGTCGGAAAGCACGCGGAGCAACACGAGCATCGCCATGATCCCCGAATCGGCCCGGTAGTTGTCCCTGAAGTAGTAGTGACCCGAATGCTCCCCGCCGAAGATCGCTCCGGATTCGGCCATCACCTGTTTGATGTAGGAGTGTCCGACCTTGGTCCGTACGGGGGTCCCTCCGAGGGCAGCGATCCGCTCGGGGACAGCCTTGGAGCAGATCAGGTTGTATACGACGTTGCTCCCCGGGTTGGTGCGCAGGAACCACTCGGCGATGATCGCAGTGGTGGTACTCCCCGGAAGCGGATGCCCGAGGTCGTCGATGAAGAAGGCGCGATCGGCGTCGCCGTCGAATGCGACGCCGAGGTCGGGCGATTCGGACACGACGAGTTCCGTGAGGTCGACGAGGTTCTCGGGGCGCAGCGGATCGGCTGGATGGTTCGGGAAGGTGCCGTCAGGCTCGAGATGGAGGGCGATCATCTCGGCATCGATCCGCTCGAAAACCTGGGGAAGAACCGCTCCGGCCATCCCGTTCCCGCCGTCGACGGCAACCTGCAG
>CAYTWC010000450.1:0-1568 GCA_964441975.1 uncultured Acidimicrobiaceae bacterium
TCTGAGATCGGATCGCCTCGAAGAACGCAACGTCATTGAGGATCGCTGCCGCCTGAGAGGTGGTTCCCGCAAGGACGAACGCCTTCCGCAGCGCCAGGGTCTCATCCATGAAGCGCTTCTTGCGGTCCGGGTCTCCGACCACGTAGTCAGCCGTCGACTTGATCGCAGTCACACGATCGACCACATCGTCCGATCGGGCCCCCGACCAGTCATGCTCGTGGAGCATCCCGCACACGACGTCGTACTTCTCTTCCATGATCCGTGCGGCTACGTCGAGGTCGATGCCGGCTGCTTCTCGGTCCTTGGCGGAGTACACCGAGAGTGCCTCCTGGAGACTGGTGGCAATCCCGATGTAGTCAACGACTAGACCACCGGGCTTGTCGCGGAATACCCGATTGACCCTCGCAATCGATTGCATGAGGCTGTGGCCACGCATGGGCTTGTCGACGTACATGGTGTGCATCGACGGTGAATCGAAGCCGGTGAGCCACATGTCGCGCACGATCACGAGCTCCAGCGGGTCGGTCGGATCCTTCGCGCGCTGCTTGAGCGTTCGACGCCGGGCCTTGTTCCGAATGTGCGGCTGCCACTCCAGCGGATCCGATGCCGAGCCCGTCATCACAACCTTGATGACGCCGTCGTCATCGTCATCGGCGTGCCACTCGGGCCGAAGCGCAACGATGGTGTCGTAGAGGTCGACGGCGATGCGTCGTGACATGGCGACGACCATCGCCTTCCCGACCATGTGCGCTCGGCGCTGTTCCCAGTGGTCGACGATATCGGCTGCCACTAGGTCGATGCGTTCGGGTGCACCGACGATGGCTTCGAGGCGTGACCACTTCGTTTTCAGCTTCGATTGGGTTTGCTCGTCTTCGCCTTCGGCGACTTCGTCGAAGCGTTCGTCCAGCAGCTTCTTGGTTTCGTCGGGGAGTTCGATCTTGGCGAGGCGGGATTCGTAGTAGATCTTGACGGTGGCGCCGTCGTCGACGGAGCGTGAGATGTCGTAGATGGAGATGTAGTCGCCGAACACCTGTTTGGTGGAGCGGTCGTCGAGCTCGATGGGGGTGCCGGTGAATCCGAGGAAGGTGGCATTGGGGAGACCGTCACGGAGGTGGCGGGCGAAACCGTCGATGAAGTCGTATTGGGATCGGTGCGCTTCGTCGGCGACCACTACGACGTTGGATCGATCAGTGAGGAGGGGGAACCGTTCGCCCTTGGTGTCGACGGAGAACTTCTGGATGGTGGTGAACACGATGCCCCCGGACGGGCGTTGCAGAAGCTCTCGCAGGTGATTGCGATCGGTGGCCTGAACAGGGGTTTCGGGGAGGCTGCGAGTCGGTGCAAACACTTCGTCGAACAGCTGGTCGTCGAGGTCGTTGCGGTCCGTCAGCATCACGACGGTCGGGTTTCCCATTGTGGGATGCCGCATGATCTCTGAGACATAGAGCAGCATCTCGAAGCTCTTCCCGGATCCTTGCGTGTGCCATACGACGCCGGCGCGACGGTCTCCGCCTTCTCCCGCGGCTTCGATGGTGGCATCGACTGCGGCGTTGACTGCCCAGTACTGG
>CAYTWC010000451.1:0-1563 GCA_964441975.1 uncultured Acidimicrobiaceae bacterium
CCTGGTGTGCAACGCCGACGAATCGGAACCCGGAACGTTCAAAGACCGTGTCCTCCTCGAGCGTGATCCGTTTGCCATCATCGAGGCGATGACCATCGCCGGGTACGCAGTCGGGGCAACCAAGGGTTTCCTGTACCTGCGTGGGGAGTACCCGATCGCCGAGCGGACCCTCGTCGGCGCGCTCGACGCAGCACGAGGCGCCGGATTCCTTGGTGATGAAATCATGGGGACACACCACGGGTTCGACATCGAACTCCGTCGCGGGGCTGGGGCATACATTTGCGGCGAGGAGACCGCATTGTTCAACTCGATCGAAGGATTCCGCGGCGAGCCACGCCAAAAGCCTCCGTTTCCGACCGACGCAGGCCTGTTCGCTCGTCCGACCGTGGTCAACAATGTCGAGACCCTCGCGAACATCCCATGGATCGTGCGGGAAGGGGGCAAGGCGTTTGCGGCGAGAGGAACCGCGGAATCGACAGGTACGAAGCTCTTCTGTGTGTCGGGGAACGTCAACAGACCGGGACTCTATGAAGTCGACTTCGGGGCGACCGTCCGCGATCTCGTCGAACGTGCCGGCGGTCCGACATCGGATGTCGGGGCTGTATTGGTCGGGGGCGCGGCGGGCTCGTTCATCACCGCAGCCGACTTCGACATGCCACTCACGTTCGAGGACACGCGCGCAAGAGGAGTCGGGCTCGGTTCGGGCGTCATCATCGTGTTTGACACGACCATCGACATGGGCGCCATCGTGACCAGGATCGCCGAGTTCTTCGGCGAGGAGTCGTGCGGCCTGTGTATCCCATGCCGGGCAGGGACTGTTCGCCAGGAGGAGTCTCTTGTCCGTCTGCGCGCTCAGGGAGCCGACCGGAGCCACGAGTTGGAGATCCTCGATCAGCTCGATCTTGCCTTGCGGGATGGATCGGTGTGTGGGCTTGGTCAGGCAGCGTCTGTCGCTGTACAAAGCGCCATTCGCCTCGGTCTCATCGGAGCGGCACCGTGATCGAGACCAGGATCGACCCGCCCCGTCCGCTCGTGAGGTTCGTCGTCGACGGCGTCGAGATGGAGGCGCCCGAGGGATCCACGATCCTCGACGCGTGCCGCTCGGCCGACATTCAGGTTCCGACGCTTTGCTATCTCGACACGCTGGATGCGTTCAATTCGTGTCGAGCCTGCGTCGTTGAAGTCGAAGGATCTCGCACCCTCGTGCCGGCGTGCTCACGCGAGGTGTCAGACGGCCTCAGCGTCCAGACCGAGTCTGAACGTGTGGTCCATACCCGCAAGACGGTCTACGAACTGCTCGGATCATCCGTCGATCTCTCGCTCGTCGACGAGCAGACATCGTGGTTCATGGAGCGATACGACGTCGATGTCAACCGATTCGCAACGGGCGACCGGACGCCGCGCCCGGTCAAGATCGAGGATGACATGTACATCCGCGACTACGACAAATGCATCATGTGTTTCCGCTGCGTGGCGGCGTGCGGTCCCGATGCCCAGAACACCTTCGCGATCGATGTTGCAGGCCGGGGCCTCGATGCGACCATCGCCACCGAGTTCGACATC
>CAYTWC010000452.1:0-1563 GCA_964441975.1 uncultured Acidimicrobiaceae bacterium
CGTCGATCACGACACGGCGCTCGCGGTCAGCCGGTTGGCCGGAGTACACCGCATCGACAAGGTTGAGGATGACCTCGCCACCCGGAATACCGGAATCGATGGTCCGGTCTCGGATCGACCGCACGTCAACACTGTGGCCGAAGGCGATGGAGCTCTCCCGGAGCATCCGCACATGGCTGAGGGTTCAGTAGAAGCACTCGTTGTGGAACGAGAGTCTGGACGAGATGAGTTCCATCTGAGCGCGGTTGAGTCCGGGCGACCGCTCGAACGTGTCAGAGTCCATCTCTGCGTCGGTCATGTACAAAGGACCTTGGAGGGCGAGAAACACATGGGCATCGCTCGGGACCAGATCGAGCGTGAACGGGATGGGTCCCGGTGAAACGGGCACGTGCGTCCGTCTGCGTTTCAAACCCTGAGCGATGTCACCCGTCGGATCACCGTCACGTGCATCGGGGAGGGGTGCCGGGTCCGCACCGACTGCGGCGTGGAACCCGTCGACAGCCGAGAGGATCGAAACGATCGCAATCACCTCGACGGTTTGGGGATCGCCGACGGCATCCACAAGCCGTCCGACATCGGCACCTGTGACCGTAGCGGGTCGCTGCATCAGCTCAGCAGCGAAGTGTGTGACCTCGGGATCGGTCAGATCGTCTGTCCCTGATTCACCTCGAGCCACGGCGGCCACAGCGGTGCGCTGATGTCCCGTGAGCGTTGCCCCCGGCCGGGCCAGGCGATCCCAGAAGAGGTCGAACACAGCGACGATGTCGTCGCGGACGGTTACGCCCGGTGGCAAGGGGCTGAACATGCAGCAGACATTACCTGAGCCGACCTGAAGGGCGTTTCCGGGTCGGTCGCGCTGCCACGGGTGGTAGTGTCATCTGGCGAAGGGAGAGGTCATGTGTTGTCTGGCTGCGGTTTCTGTGTTCTTCGGGGCGCGTCTGGCTGTGATTCTGTGGTGGTTGTTCGACCAGGCTCGATGGAGCAGAGCGTTTGACAGCTTCTGGATCGGCTTCATCGGATTCCTTTTCGTCCCGTGGCTCACGCTCGCCTATGTCCTCGTGTTCCCGGGCGGCGTGACCGGATTCGATTGGGTCATCCTGGCCATCGGTCTCTTCTTCGACCTCGCCTCGTACAGCGGCGGCGGCTACTCCCGCAGAGCGCAGTACGCGTAGGGAACTACGGGCTTCACGCTGGTCTTGTGACAGAGATCCGAAGGGGCTATTGCCAACCGGGGAAGGACGTCGATTGTTCGATCCACGACCGGATTTCCGGTGCCTCGATGTCTTCGAGTGAACGTAGCTTGATATAGCGTGACCGACCGGAGTCACCGAGGGGTGGTGGTGGATCGAAGTCTGCTCCGCCGAAGAATCCGATGTTCACGGACACGTGGTAGGTGCCGATCTCGATGATCCAACCGACCTCAGGCAAGCCGTAATAGGCCGTGCCCCATTTGACACCGAACTGGACCTCAGGAATGGTTTCCCGGATCAGTTCATCAAGCCGTCGTGCGAGAGGCTGCATCTTCGGCATCGAGTCGGCGATGTGGTCCTCGATGAGCGAGTG
>CAYTWC010000453.1:0-1557 GCA_964441975.1 uncultured Acidimicrobiaceae bacterium
TGGCTGATTGCAGCGGTGACCCTATCACCACAGGGTTCGCCGCGGGCGGCAATCGTCCTTGTGGACATGGGTTCCGAGGGGAGCTCGGTCCTAGACGTTGAACCGGAAGTGCATGATGTCGCCTTCGGCGGTGACATAGTCCTTGCCTTCGAGACGCCACTTGCCGGCGTCCTTGGCTCCCGCTTCCCCGTTGTGGGCGATGAAGTCGTCGTACGAGATCACCTCGGCGCGGATGAAACCTTTTTCGAAGTCCGTGTGGATCGCCGCAGCGGACTGAGGTGCGGTGGAACCGGTCTTGACAGTCCAGGCCCTGACCTCCTTCTCGCCCGCCGTGAAGTATGTGAGCAGACCGAGCAGGTCGTACGCCGACCGGATGACCTTGTGGAGTCCGGGCTCGTCGAGGCCGTACTCGGCAAGGAGTTCGTAGCGGTCCGCGTCGTCGAGGCTCGCGAGTTCCGCTTCGAGCGCGCCGCAGATCACGACGACGTTCGCACCCTCGCTTTCAGCGTGAGCGATGACCGAAGCGGCGAGCTCGTTGCCTGCAAGACCGTCTTCATCGACATTCGCGATGTACATGGTGGGTTTGGCGCTGAGGAGGAAGAACTCCCGGATGAGCTTGCGGTCGGAAGGCTTGAGATCCATCGTGCGGACCGGTAGACCGTCGGCGAGGTGGTGATTGACCTGCTCGAGAACGGCAACCACGGCCTTTGCGTCACCGTCCCCCGAACGTGCTTTCCGGCCCCAACGGTCAAGTGCACGTTCGACGGTGTCGAGGTCGGCCAGGGCGAGCTCGGTGTTGATCGTGGCGATGTCCGATAGTGGGTCCACGTTGCCGTCGACGTGCACCACGTTGTCGTCGGCGAAGCACCGTACGACGTGGGCAATGGCGTCCGTCTCCCTGATGTGGCTGAGGAACTTATTGCCGAGTCCCTCTCCGTCTGCGGCCCCGGCGACGAGGCCGGCGATGTCGACGAACTCGACCACCGTCGGAATGATCTCCTTCGGCTTGACGATGTCCGATATCACCGCGAGACGGAGGTCAGGGACGGTGGCGATCCCAGCATTGGGGTCGATCGTCGTGAATGGGTAGTTCTCGGCGGCGATCTCGCCACCCGTGAGCGCGTTGAACAACGTCGACTTCCCGACGTTCGGCAACCCGACGATCCCGCATGTGATACCCATCGACGGCAGGATACGGAGGCACAGTGCGAACCAGCCGACGCCCTGAGCGCGCGAAATCGAGCACAAGGTCGCGATTGTCCCGGGTAGGTCGCGAGTTTCGTCGGTATGTCGCGAAACATCGGCGTACATCGCCCTTGCAGCCGACTACGGAGAGGAGTTTCCTGTGTATGGGCATGTGATGCTGGGCGACGAGCGACCGAGGGAGCGCAATGGATCCGTTCAGCCACCCCGATCTCGCACGGCTCGGAAGAGACCTGCGATCCCGCCTTGACGACACCCTTGCGGCCGAACAGGAAGCCGCCCTGTCGGTGGCGCAGCGTCGCACGTCTCTGCGGGATCGATTGATCCTGAGTGCCGATCGGTCGGAACTCGTCT
>CAYTWC010000454.1:0-1557 GCA_964441975.1 uncultured Acidimicrobiaceae bacterium
AGCGCCGGAGGTGCGGCGGATACCGTTCATCGTCGTGGGAGACGAATGCGACACCCGCTGTCCTCAATTCGACGGTCCGCTGCTCGGCCGGGACCTCCACGGCCGCCCGAACGGTGGGTTTGACACGGGCCTTTCCCGTGACAATGGCCGCAACCGCTCGGTCGACGGAACCGTAGTCACCCAGGAGCTTCGCGACCCGGGCCGGAGCGAGACCTCCATGTGCCAGCTGGAGCAACGAGTCGGTGGTCACTGGATGTCCCACCGCAGAGCCAACGCCTCCTTGAGATGCACATCAGATGTCAAGTCATCATCGTTGAGATCGGCGATCGTCCTGGCAACACGCCGAATGCGATCCCAGCCCCGTGCGGTCATTGTCGAAGCGATGTCGTGTGTGTGGATGAACGAGCGCACAGCAACGGCGTCCTCGAGTGTGAGGAGATCCGAACCCGAGAGTGACCGATTCAGCCGACCCCGACGATCCTGATGTATGCGCGCTCGCTCGACCCGGGAACGCACCTCGGCGCTCGACTCTCCACCCGAACTCCTGAGATCGACCGGACCGAGGCGCTCGACCACCAAACGGATGTCAAAGCGATCGACCAGGGGCCCGGACAACCGTTCCTGGTACCGCCAGATTCGAGCCTCATTGCACCGGCAACTGATCTTGTTGTCGCCCTTGTACCCGCAAGGGCAGGGATTGGACGCTGCAATGACCTGCAGGTCCGCCGGGAACCGCACGGATGCCGCCTGGCGCGACACGAGAACGTTCCCAGACTCCATCGGTTGCCTCAGCGCATCAAGAACGGCTGGCGGGAACTCGCCCAGCTCGTCGAGGAACAGCACACCACGGTGCGACCGGGTGACCTCGCCCGGTTTGGGAACGCCGGAGCCACCACCGACCATTGCGGGGATCGAAATCGAGTGATGCGGAGCCCGGAACGGTGGCGTCGCAGCGCTCCCCTGCTCCATTCCGCTGGCCGCCCGCACCAATGCCACCTCTCGCTGCGCCGCTGGCCCGAGCTGGGGCAGAATCGATGGGAGACGTCTCGCCAACATCGATTTCCCCGCACCGGGTGGACCGACCATGAGCATGTGATGGCCGCCTGCTGCCGCAATCTCAAGGGCTCGGCGGGCAATGGTTTGGCCACGAACATCGACGAGGTCCGGGAGTTGCGGATCCACCGACGATGCGGGATCGAGCTCGGGTGCACCCGCTCCCCCGCTGACGATCACGTCAACGGCCTCACGCAGGGATCGAGCGGCGAGAGCGTGTTCAACCGCCCAATCCGGGACACTCGACCCCGCTGGGACGATTGCCTTGTGTCCCAGAGTCTCCGCGACGCCGACGGCTACGACAGCGCGTGCGGTGGGCTTGATCGCGCCATGGAGAGTCAACTCACCCATCGCAACGTACGATCCGGACTCCGGTCCGAGTCCGACGGTCGCATTTATGAGGCAGAGCGCGATCGGGAGATCGTAGTGGGCACCGACTTTCGGCAGGTCTGCCGGGGAGAGACTCACGACGACACGACCGGTCGGGAACCGGAATCCTGACTG
>CAYTWC010000455.1:0-1546 GCA_964441975.1 uncultured Acidimicrobiaceae bacterium
TACGGCAACCGTCACATGGTCCCCGTCGCAGGACACTTCGGACCCCTCCCAGGCGACAGCCCCGCTCCCCCATCGGCGCTCACCATCATCACGGATTCGGTCGTGCTCGGTGCTGAGCGGTACTTCCCCGATGCATTCCCGAGTTGGGATCTCGACATCCGCGGGAAGCCCGCCGTGATGTTGCACCAGATCCAGGACGTCTACTTCTCACACGGCGAGCGACTGCCGGCAAGGGTGGTCCTTGCGATCGGATACAACTCGATCTGGAAACGCGACCGTGAGAACTTCGACGCCTACGCAGCCAAGTTCGATCGCGAGGCGCAAGCGGTGCTCGATCTCGTGCGTTCGAAGGGCGCGAGGGAAATCGTCTGGGTCACACTACGCGAACCATCGCCTGAATCGGTGGTCACCGCCCAACAGATCGACCAGAACTACCGATTCGGTTTCTATCTGCCGTATGTCAATGAACGTCTCGAGATCCTCGCGGCCACGAATGCCGACGTGTCGCTCAGCGACTGGGATGTCGTCGGAGCGCCACCGGGTTTGACGTACGACCTCATCCACCTGAACAGGGCAGGAGCGCTGGTGATGGTCGACTCGATCGCTCGCGCAGTCGGCGACTAGCGCGAGTGATCTTCGGACCTTGTCCCGTCGCGGCTCACGCCGGTCATGGTCACAGGTGCCCTGACCCACCCGCATCGCTCGTCGAAACAGCCGTTTCAACGGCTCTGCCGCCCTCCCTAAAGGGAGGGCCCGTTTCTTGTGATCCGTGCGCGCTCGTTCGGGGAGCCTTCTTGGAAAGGGCACGGAAGGGCGCACGCGACCAAGCCATCCCTTCACAGAGGGCGCACAGACGGAGCAAGCGACACACGTGCCCTCCCTTCAGGGAGGGCGGGCGAGGAGGTCGAATTGTCTGCAATTCGAGTGAACGAGCCGGGTGGGAACGTGAACGGGCGAGACCGTAAAAGCCCTTGCCTCAACCGTTCTCGATCGCATCCTTGAGCAGACCCGCGTACGCAGCTCGCACGGTTCCATTCCACAAGTGGCACCCGCAGTTCGTATCGGCGGCAAACCACGAAGGATTCGGATCCGCGAGTGCGTGCCAGTCGACGACCTCGGCCTTCTCGAAACGATTGGCATTCGAGACGATCGCAGCGTTCGATGCTGATTCCCACGACTTGTCGAGCTTCACGGTGACAAACAGGACGCGGGGAATGTCCTCGGCAACCGCCATCAGATCATCGAAGTTCGAAGCGGGGGGTGGTCCATTCGTGCCCAGATGGACGACGAGCACGCCCGGGACGGGATTCGAAGCCAGATAGGCCTCCAAAACGTCATCGGCTGCGCTGAAAGGTCGACTGACCTTGGCATCGACTGCAGCATCGACGAGCGTCGATTCGAGAGTCGTCTTGGCTCCGAGCATCACCGAATCACCAATGAGGAACACGGGTGCGGTTTCGAACACGGGGTTACCCGGCGGTGGTTCGTCTCCGCCTGGGAGGGGTCCGAAGTGTCCTGCGACGGGGACCATGTGACGGTTGCCGTA
>CAYTWC010000456.1:0-1541 GCA_964441975.1 uncultured Acidimicrobiaceae bacterium
CGACAGGGGTCCACGTGACGCCGGGGCGTGGTAGGAAGGAGCCGTGCACAATTATCGGGAGCTCAGGGTCTGGCAGCATTCGGTTCGTCTTGCGCATGCCACCTACGACCTCACCGACACGTTTCCTTCCGCAGAGAAGTTCGGGCTGATAAGCCAGATGCGCCGAGCATCGGTTTCTATTGCTTCCAACATCGCGGAGGGGTCATCGCGACGAACAGCGCGCGACTTCCGCCGATTCGTTGATCTGGCTCTTGGCTCGGCGTTCGAGCTCGACACGCACATCGCCATAGCCAAGCCACGTCTGTTCGGCGACTCGGCGGCGTATGAACCGGTGGAGAACGGCCTCAAAGATGTCTGTTCGATGCTCGTCGGGCTGAGAAAAGCAGCCACCGATCAGCGCTGAACCCCGATGCGACATTCTGGGATCGAAGATCGTGCCCGGATCGAAGATCGTTCTGGGATCAAAGATCGTTCTGCGATCCATGATCCATGATCCAAGGATCGGGGACCGGATCCAAGATCCAAGATCGAAGATCGCTTCCGGGATCTACGCGCCCTGGGCGTGGATGAAGACGCGGCGTTCGCGGGCTTGATCGAGTTCAGCGAACAACACACGCTGCCACTGGCCGAGGAGCACCTCGCCATCGACGATGGGGACGGTGACGGACGGCTGGCCCGTGAGGAGCTGACGCACGTGGGCGTGGCCGTTGATGAACTCGTCCTCTTGGAGATTCTCCGTGCGTACGTCGTGATCGTCGTGCTCGTAGTACACGTCGGCAGGGACGAGACCATCGATGGTCCGACGGAAGTCGTTCAAGAATCCGGTTTCGGATTCGTTGATCAGCACCGTGGTCGTTGTGTGTGGTGAGTAGATGACAACCTGCCCGTGGCTGACCCCGGATCGTTGCGCCACTGCCCGAACGATGTCCGTGACATCCCAGAACTCATTTGCAGCAGTCGTATGGATGTGCAGGGCTTCCGTCCTCACCGGCGGTGCCGCAGACTCAGCGAGCACGATCGGTGCATTCACTGGTTCAAGTGTGGCTTTCCGGCTGACGATGCTCTCGTCCACTGGGGCTCCGTTCAATTCGGTTCACGAGCACGCTAATCGTGCCGGAAGACTAGCGCTTGAATGGAACTGACAATCGCGGAGGCCGCCGTATCGGGTTTTCGGCGCAAACACGAACGAGAGCGTGCCCGGCTTCGGGTCGGGCGCGCTCAGAGTTCACGCTTCGGTGACGGCGTACAATCACGACGACCGGCCACCGTGGAGGAGACCGAATGACCGCGTCCGTGATTCTCGGCGCCCAATGGGGCGATGAGGGAAAAGGCAAGATCACCGACCTGCTCTCCGAGCAAGCAGACGTCGTCGTTCGGTACCAGGGCGGGAACAACGCGGGCCATACGATCGTGGTCGGCGATGACAAGTTCGCGCTGAGCCTCATCCCATCCGGCGTCTTGTACCCGACCGTGACACCCGTCATCGGAAACGGATGTGTCGTCGACCCGAAGGTGCTGCTCGAAGAGATGGAGACCCTGCG
>CAYTWC010000457.1:0-1541 GCA_964441975.1 uncultured Acidimicrobiaceae bacterium
GATCGGCCCCGGGACGTGCCAGCCGGCTACTCCGTCGGCTTCTTCGGACATTCGGACCGAACGTGACGAGGCGGCGATCTGGGACGGTCGATATGCGCCGACGCCGTTGACATACGCCGATCGCAAGGGTTCCGGAAGGGGTTCGCCCGCGGTGATTGACACGCCGGTGGTGTCAGCGAGATCCGCGGCGTCGGACGTGACGGTCTCGACAACTCCGTCCTTGTCGGCCAGCGCCCCGGTCCAGCCGCGCTGGCGCAATGTGTTCCGGGCGGAAGCCAATTCGTGGCGGATCTGGATCGCTCGGTATGTGTGGCCGAGGTGCGGTCGCATCGTGTTGAGAACCGTGCGGTCGCGTTCGGTGAAACCTCGCGCATCCGTGTTGACGGCGAAGCCGACCACGATCCCGGGGGGCGTTGGCAGTGTCACTGCCATCTGGCTGTCCACGCCGAGATGGCTGAACATCTCGCGATGGAGGTCGGTTGCCCGGATCTCGTCGACGTCCATGAAGTCGGACCACATCATCGCGCGTGTGTCGGCCGTGTCCCGGAAGTGGCGCACGAGTGGATTCTGCATCATGTACTTCTCAAAGACCGGGCGGAAAGCCTCAAGGAGGTCACCGGGATCTGGTACGGCCCGAAAGCGGACCCGAGCGGCCCCGGGGTTCATCTCGTTGTATGACGCGTCGATGCTCGGGATCAGTTCGAGGAGACACGCCATCGTGACATCGGCGTACTCGTCGAGCGTCGTCGTTTCTGCGATTTCCCGAACGAGCGACAGCACCGCACCGGCATCGCGATCATCCAGATGTTGGGCGTACATACCAGAATCATGCCAGACGAGGCCGCCGACTGCGGCGGCTGTCGAAACTTCGGTACCGGTCGGTCAGTAGGCGCCGCCGAGCTTGGTGTGGTCCCACGAGCTCACGGAACTCGGCTCGACGATCACCGCGGTGTTCTTGGGTGCGAATCGCCCGAAAGCGTTCTCAAGGGATTCGGCGTCCAGCTCGACCGGTTGGTCCCCGACCATCGGGTACCGGGCCGCAAGACCTCCGTAGATCCCGAGCACGTATTCGGGATCGGTGACGAGTGTTGCGGTCCCCCTGATCATGACACCCCGCAGTTCGTCATAGCCGTCACCCGTCTCGACCAGCACCGACAGGCGCGGGTCACGGGTGAGGTTGACGATCTTCTGCGATTTGGTGAACGACCGGAACACGATCTTGCCGTCGTCCATGACGAACCACATGGGGGCGAGGTGAGGACCGCCGTCCTTGCCCAATGTCGCAACCTGGAGCACCTTGCGGCCTTCGGTGAGGAAGGTCTGGATCTCGCTGTCGGTCATCGTGATGTCTTTTCGAGCCATGTTCCTGTGACTTTCGGTGTCGCGTACCCGTTGTGAGGTCCGGTCTCGATCATAGGTACTGGATACTGGATGGCGTTCTCTCGTTGATCCTCGACCCGCGATCCGTGCGTGGTGGTCCTCAGTCCTCTGGCAATTCGGGTAGCATTCCGACAAGCCCGGCGACCTGATGGCGCTGAGGC
>CAYTWC010000458.1:0-1540 GCA_964441975.1 uncultured Acidimicrobiaceae bacterium
CGAGCTGATGGACGACCAACGCGTTCGGCACGAGGAAGTACTGGCTCGTGCCGTCCGGCAGCAGCGACCACTCGCTCTCGGGCTTGTCGAACTCGTCGCGCACGTTCGCCCGCAACCCGATCGAGACGACGTTGCGGCCGAAGACGTCGGCGATCACGCAGTCGGAGTTGAACGCCGGCGCGATCGAGTCACGGTGCAGGGTGCGGATGTGGTAGCTCTCCGCGAACGTGTCGAAGAAGAGCTTCCAGTTCATGTCCCACTCGTTGGTACGGCTCTCGAGGTGCACGTAGCCGTCGAGGCCGAACGCACCCAGGTCGTCCTCGGCGCCGCCGAGCACCTCGTCGACGTCGATCGGGTCGTCGCCGTCGGGTCGCACGAAGATCATCCCGTACGCCTCGGCCACCGGCCTGGCGTGCAGGTCGCAGTTCGACGTCACGTCGTCGAACGCACCGGCCGACAGCGGGCGCGCCCGCAGCGCGCCGTCGAGGTCGTACGTCCAGGCGTGGTACGGGCACGAGAACGCGTTGAGCCCCTCGCCCGTCGACGCCGGGTCGACCAGCGGCGCGCCCCGGTGACGACATGCGTTGACGAACGCCCGCAGCGACCCGTCGCCGGCGCGCACGACCACGAGCGGGATGCCGTCGACGCGCATCGCCCGGTAGGCGCCCGGCTCGGGCAGGTCGGCACTCAGCCCGAAGAACACCGGGCCGGCACGGAACAAGACCCGCTGTTCGAGCGCGAACCGGTCGGGGTCGGTGTCCATGGCGATGTGCTGCTGGCCTTCGAGGGTAACGACGGTGCTGTCCGAGAGGGCATCGTGGACAACCTCGACGGCTCGTTGGAACAGTGGCGGGCTGTCGCCACCGAGGATGAGCAGGGTCGGGACGGCCATCGCTTTGAACTTCTTGGGATCGAATGTGTACCTGCGGTCGATGGCGAGTTCCCTCGGGATCGTCGGGGCGAGGTCGATGCGTGTCCTCCACATGGGCAGGGCCCGGTACTGCGCAAATTCGTCCTCGGGCATACGGACGACCTCGCGGAAGAAGATCTCAAGGGCGGTCTCCCACGCACCGGCGTCGATGAGGTTCTGCATGCGGTCGGGGACATCGGGTGGATACATCGGTACCCCGGTGGGGATCGGCGGCTCGTAGAGGACAAGCCGCCTGATACCGGGTGTGCGCACGGTCGCTTCGAGGGCACACACAGCACCGTATGAGTGGGCGACCACAGCGACCGAGTCGCCGATCCCATCGACCACCGCCGCGACATCGTTGGCCTCCCGCATGAGGTCGTAGTCACGAGCGTCGGCGCTCGCGCCCCGACCTCTTCGATCCATCGCGTACACCGTGAACTCGGAAGACAGGCGCGACGTGATGCCGCCCCAACGGTTGTGGTCCGCCGTCGTCCCATGGACGAGGAGGAGTGGATCCCCCGAGCCTGTGATCCGGCACCCGATCGTGGTGCCGTCCCGTGAGGTGAACGTCTCCACTTGCGATCTCCGTCGATCGGTTGTTGCGTTCCAAACCCTACCGATCCGATC
>CAYTWC010000459.1:0-1535 GCA_964441975.1 uncultured Acidimicrobiaceae bacterium
TCTCACGCGGATTGAAGATCCTTCGGTTGACCCTGCCCATGAACTTCGGAACGGCTGACATCAATCTCTCCCTTTGCATCGGATGCAACAGGCATTGAACCAGCGCAACTGACGCAAACAATGGACTGCTCGCGAGCGAAACACTCTCGTGCTCGCATCGATCGGCATTGGTAGATTCAAAGCATGCACCAGGTCGCCGACACCATCTTTTCTCTGGGGACCCGAGGTCACAACTACTACCTGATCCGTGACGGTGACGAACTAACGATGGTCGACGCGGGGTGCTCGAAGGAGTGGAAGCACCTCGAACGAGCCGTCGCGGATCTCGGTCTGAGCATCGACGCCATTGCCGGTGTCATCGCCACCCATGCACATTCCGATCACTTCGGTCTCGCAAAGCAGGCGACGGAACTCGGCATCGACGTCAGCGTCCATACGGACGAAGAGACACGGGCACTGGGCGAGTATCGGGGTCGGTTCTCGGCGTCATCGAAGGATCTGCCGCTCTTCTCGATCAGGACACTGCGCAACTTCCTACCGATGCTCCGCGCTGGCGTCACGTCTCTTGAATTCGTCGACTCGGTGGGAACATTCGACGACGGCGACGTGCTCGATCTGCCGGGCAGGCCCACAGCGATCCACACGCCCGGCCACACGGAGGGCCACGTGATGTTCCATTGCGATGCACTCGAGGTGCTGTTTGCGGGCGACGGCATGGCGACGATGGATCTGCTCGGTTCGCAAACAGGACCGCAGCGTATGAACCCCATCTTCGACCTCGACTCCGAGATGGCACTGCGTTCGCTTGACCGACTCGATGGGGTTGGGGCGACACTGATCCTTCCTGGTCACGGGAAACCGTTCCACGGATCGACATCCGAGGCGGTGGAGAAGGTGCGGGCCTCGGCGGCCTGACACCACATGCACCTTGTCACCGTAGAAGCCGTGACAGGATCGCGTGCCTGCCGGACACATACCGACTGTGAGGACCGAAATCGACCGAACCCAAAGGTTCGAATCCATCGCTGACGAGATCGCCGATCCGTTGCAGCGATACCTCCGTCGACGCGCAAGCGCGGACGATGCTGACGACGCGTACTCGGAGACCCTCCTCGCAATCTGGCGCCGTATCGAGGATGTCCCTGACGACGCTGTGCTTCCCTGGAGTTTCGGGGTCGCTCGACGTGTCCTTGCCAACCAACGGCGTTCCGCCGCCCGTCGACTCCGGCTGGTCAGACGGGCGACTGCCACGGCACCGCAGCAGTACACGAGCGGGCCCGAGGACGCGGAAGACTTCCCAGAGGTCCGAGCGGCGCTTGACCAACTTCCCGACACCGATCGTGAAGTCCTGACGTTGTGGGCTTGGGAAGAGCTTGAACCCAAGGAGATCGCCGTCGTCCTCGACACCACGCCGAACGCCGTAAGTCTCCGACTCACCAGGGCACGGACGAAGTTGGCGGCAGAAATCGCGCGACAGAGTTCACGCGATGGTGGACATGAAGGGTTTGAAACGACGGAGGAGCATCGACCGTGAA
>CAYTWC010000460.1:0-1533 GCA_964441975.1 uncultured Acidimicrobiaceae bacterium
CCTCAGTGAGCGACCCTGGAACGCTCCTGCAGATCCCCGAGGTCGCCGATGTGCTTGCGTGGCTTCGAATCGTCTCGGACCCGGATGCCGAGGTCGCGCTGCTCCGCATCCTGATGGGAGGCCAATATCGTCTCGGACTCGCCGACCTCGACACGCTTCGCCGACACGCTCAGCGCATCGATTCCACGACCATCCTCGGTGCGGTCTACCACGCGACCGAGCTCGATCTTGACGGGGCCACCATCGAATCGTTGACTCGTTTCACCGAGTTGCATACACAGCTCATGCAGTTCGCGCAGGTCAACTCGGTTTCGAACACGATCAACGAGATCATCACCCGGATCGGATTCTGGGACGAGGCTGCGGCGCTCCGACCGGGCGAAGCGACCACAGCCCGTCTGAACATCGCTCGTTTCCTCAACATCGCCCATGGCTGGCGACCGATCGAAGGCAGGCCGACCGTCCGCGGATTCCTGCGCTACATCGACGCACTCAACGAATCCGGTAGGGATGAAGCCCTCACGCCCCCTGTGCATTCGGTATCCGACGCCGTCGAGCTCACGACGATCCATGGTGCGAAGGGCCTCGAGTGGGACGTGGTTTTCATCCCCGGTCTCCAGCACGGGGACTTCCCGATGCCATCGCGAAAGCGCGACGATCCTGATGCACACGCAACGGTCCTGCCCTACGAGTTGCGCCTCGATCATGAGAGCCTCCGGGACGTCGCATCGGCAGCCGGCCCTGATCGGCGCGACGTGCTGAAACACCGAGATCGGATGAGCGAATACCGCCTCGCGTATGTTGCAGCGACACGAGCCCGCAAGCGAGTGAGTCTCTCTGGTCACGCGTGGCAGGACAGCGTCACGAAGCCGAAGTCCCCGTCCGAGTTCCTGTTACTGGCACGTGACCTGCCCGGTGCCTCTGTCGGACGGTGGTGCGACGATCCCGGGGACAAGCCTCCCCTGCTGACGTTCAGCGATGGTCCCACGGCCGACGATCCGCTCTTCCCCGATGGAGTCGATGCCGCATTGCGTGACATGATCGACGATCCTTCGTGGATGAAGAGACATCGACCGGACCTGGCAGCTGCCGTCTCTGAACGAGTCGGTCAACTCGCCCTCGAGATCGGTGATCTGGGCAGCCCGCACGGGTCGGATGAGCCCCAACCGTTCGCCACCGCCGTCACCAATCTCGTCGCCCTCGCCGAGTGTCCGCTCAAGTTCAAGTGGATCCACTACGACAAGATGCCCCGCAGACCATCGAAGGCAGCATCCGCAGGAACCGAATTCCATCGTCGGGTTGAGCTCCACAACGTAGGCAAGATCCCCCTCGATGACGCGGGGCTGCACGGGTATGACGCGGTCAGCGAGGACGCGGAGGAGGAATCTCCCGATGCCACATCGGCGACGTACGATCCCCCGTGGGCCGTATTCGCCCGATCGCGGTTCTTCGAGACCCGGTCCAGGTTCACCGAGGTGCCGTTCGAGGTCGCGATCGGCCCGCTCGCCGGGATCGTGGCCGCCGGTGGGGCGG
>CAYTWC010000461.1:0-1533 GCA_964441975.1 uncultured Acidimicrobiaceae bacterium
TCACTGGCGAACGTCATTAAGGACACGATGCTGACGGACATTCCGATCGATGCACTGCCGAAGCTCGTAGACCTCAAGCCACTCATCGACCTCGACAACGTCGTGTCGATCCGCTTCATCCCACCCGACTACCACCTCAAGTTCCGCGACGACGGCAAGCCGGGCCGCGTACCGAATATCGATCTCGTGCACGAACACGTCAATCTCGTGATCGAGGATCCTCAACGCGCTGTCGCAGAACTCGGACTCAACCAGCTTGAGGATGTCTGCGGCGAACCGGGAGCCTGATCGCCTAGACGCTGGCGTCGGGGACGAGTCGGTCGATCCGGTGGTATGACCGACCCTCGATCGTGCGGTCGGATTCCCACGAGTAGGTGACTCGCGGTGCGAGCGGTTCGACCAGTCGGACCGGGATGTCCTCTGATACCGTCACGACGGGCTCTGGCGCACTGACATCGACCTCGGTGACGGTTTCCTGTGTGAAGGCATCAACCATGATCACGCCATCAGGCTCGTATTGCGCTGCGTTCTCCGGACCTGCGTACTTCGCCCATTTCGATCCCCGTGAAGCAGCCACGGGCTGCGAAAGCGGCCCCGGCTTGATCGGTTTGTTCGGTCGCGGCATACCAATCACCTTCCTCACAGCGATTGTACAGGATTCGCCCCCACGAGGGAACACACAATCGTGTCACGGCTAGTCTGGCGCCAATGAAGTATCTGATACGCATAGCGGCCATGACCGGGGCCGTCTGGCTCACCTTCTTCCTCGTGAGCGGTCTCACATGGGACAACGAATGGCTCACGCTGTTCCTCATCGCCGTAGCGATCGCCGTCGTGAACGCCTTCATCAAGCCGATCGCCCGATTGCTCGCGCTGCCGATACGGATCGTCACGCTCGGGCTGTTCTCGATCGTGATCAACATCGCTCTCATGGCCGGCGTGCTGTGGCTTGCCTCGTGGCTCGACTGGGGCGTCGCCTCGGACGGATGGCAGGCGACACTCCTTGGCGCCGTCATTCTCGCCGTCGCATCGTCGATCATCAACGCCATCACGGACCGCTGACGAATGCCGATCAAGAAGACCGCTGCGCTCGTCGCCGGAGCAGCCGCGGCCAGCAGGTTCGCAACCAAGGCCTATGAGCCGAGCTTGATGCCCCGAAGCGCCATCGACCAGGGTCTGATCACGGGTGGTGCGATCGTGTGCGGCTTTGTCGCCGGAGCCGCTGCATCCGTTGCGCTGGACCTCCTGCCGACGCCTCTATCGAAGCCGCTGCTGAAGTCGGCTGGCGTCGTCGTGACCGGTTCTCGCACGGCTGAGATGCTCGGGCGCTCCGTAGAGTCGTCCGGTGTCATGTCGGCGGAGCGAGCGGGATGGTTCGACATCGCCGTCGAAGTCATCACAGCGGAGGCATACGCACGGCTCGTCACCGGGACCGCTTCGCCGTTTGCAAAACTCTCCGCCACTGGAGCGCTTGCCGGGGCGGTGGTGTCCGACACCCACCAAGCTGTGGGACTGCGAACCGACTCGCCGGAT
>CAYTWC010000462.1:0-1522 GCA_964441975.1 uncultured Acidimicrobiaceae bacterium
CCGGTGGAGCCGAGGTTGCGCTGTGTGCGTCGAATCCGCTCTCGACGCAGGATGATGTGGCCGCCTCGCTTGTGAAGGCGGGGATTCCGACGTATGCGGTCCGTGGCGAGTCATCCGACGACTTCTACCGACACATCAACGCTGTGCTCGACACCCATCCCCACTTGGTGTTCGATGATGGTGCCGATATGACGACCGTGCTTCACCGTGAGCGGGTCGATCAGGACATCGTCGGAGGGATGGAGGAGACCACAACAGGTGTCATCCGTCTCAAGGCGATGGCCGATGAGGACGTACTGCGTTACCCGGTCGTCGCGGTGAACGATTCCGATACGAAACACCTGTTCGACAACCGGCACGGTACCGGCCAGTCGTCCCTCGACGGGATCCTGCGCGCATCCAACATCCTTTTCGCCGGGCGTCGCGTCGTTGTCGCCGGATACGGGGACTGCGGATGGGGGATCGCCACCAGGGCGAAAGGCATGGGAGCCGACGTGATCGTGACCGAGATCGACCCGATCCGCGCTGTGGCGGCCGCAATGGAGGGTCACAGGGTGATGTCGGGTATCGAGGCGTCCGAGGTCGGTGACGTCTTCATCACGGCAACCGGTAACATCCACGTGTTCCGTGCCGAGCATTTCGCAAAGATGAAGGATGGGTCGATCATCGCGAATGCGGGTCACTTCGACGTCGAACTCGACCTCGTGGCGCTCGAAGAGATGTCGGAGTCGCGACGCGTCATCCGCGACAACCTCGAGGAGTTCGTGATGCCCGATGGACGAAGGATTCTCGTCGTGGCCGACGGTCGGCTCGTGAATCTCGGCGCAGCGGAAGGACACCCAGCGGACGTCATGGACATGTCGTTCGCCGATCAGGCATTGGCGGCCGAGTGGATCATCGAGAACGCCGATACGCTCAGGTCGCAGGTCTACCGGTTGCCGCAGGAACTCGACAACGAGGTCGCCAGACTCAAGCTCGAAGCCCTCGGCGGCAGCCTTGAGCAGCTGACACCCAGACAGGCGGAGTACCTCGAGTCTTGGCAGCACGGCACCTGATCTCTCCGATCCGGGTCGTCCGGTAGCGGTTCCTGTCCGAGGCTGCTGATACGGTCGACGCATGCTGTGTTTGGCATGCGCGTGCGTCGGGCATCCCTTGTGCGCCCGATGTGTCGCCTCTTTGAACCCGGGAGCGATCCGATCGGTGGGTGAGATCGTCGTTCGACCTGCGTTCCGGCACAGCGGAAGTGCGATCCGCCTGGTCCACAACCTCAAATACGGGCGTTCCGCGGCGGCCGGGCGCATTCTTGCGGATCGGATGGCGTTGCTGGTTCCCGGCGACGCGGACGTTCTCGTCCCCGTTCCCAGGGTGATGACCCGCCGCATCGGGATCGGTATCGACCAAACCGCGTACCTGTCCCGGCGAATCTCAACGTTGACCGGCCTTCCGGTCGTGCGGTGTGTGTCGACGCCGGTGTGGCGTCGGCGATTCGCAGGAGCGCCGCGGGATCGACGGCGACGTCACG
>CAYTWC010000463.1:0-1503 GCA_964441975.1 uncultured Acidimicrobiaceae bacterium
CACCCTCCGATGCAGCCGAGATGTTGGTGGCCGAAGCGAATAGATCAGGGGGCCTCGACAACATCTCGGTGGTGGTCGTCGAGGCCTTCGAGAACCTTGCCAGCTAGCGAGCTGTGACATCCTTGCGTCTGAGCGCAAGACCCTCGGCGACGCGGGTCAGGGTGGCGATGTCTTCATCGTCGAGTGACGTGATGAAGCTGGCGAGTGCCTGACGGTCGCCGACCGACGATGCGCCGAACCCACGGGCTGCGACACGGGCGTCGAGTCGGTCGGCGAATCGCTGCTCCTGGTCGGAGAAATCCGCGTCGGCTCGAATCATGTCGCGAGCGAGGCGTCCCTCGACCTCAGCCTGGACGACATACGACTCGGTGCCGAGTTCTCGGGCGATGACCCGCAGGGTGTTCGTCGACGGAACCTTGGCACCGTTCTCGATGGCCGACAGGTACGAGTACGAGATGTCCGACGCCTCGGCCAGCTGTTTGCGGCTGATCCCCAGGTCGGTTCGACGCACCTTGATGGTACGCCCGAGGGCCGCCGCCCATTCGTCGGTTTCTTCCGTATGCGTGTCCGCCATGGTGTGAAGTCTACCACCGACTAGTCACTTTTGATACCAGAGGAGTAGATATTGACACACATAGAGTATTCACGATACCGTAGTGCTGCGATACGACACTGGAAGCGACAGCGCGGGATTCAGGAGATTCGAAGATGACACCATCAACCAAAGAACACTCTTCGCCCAACATATTCGATCACATCGGGATGCTCGTGACCTTGGATCAGCGACGCGTGCCCGCACCGGACGGCCTCAATCCGCAGGTTCGTTCAGCGATTGCTGATGGACTCGCACGCGGCGGCAAGGTCGTGGTGATCACAGGGGCCGGCGTCTCGGCCGAGTCGGGGATCCCCGTCTACCGAGGGAAGAACGGGATGTGGACGAAGGGTGGGCAGGAGTCCATGATGATGGCGACGGCGTCGTTCTTCATCGAGCATCCACGTGAGTCGTGGGAGTGGTATCTCAAGCGACGCAGCGAGATGCGGTTGGCGGAACCCAACGCGGCACACACAGCGATTGCCCATCTGGGGAGAATTGTCGAGGGCAGGTTCATGCTGATCGGTCAAAACATCGACCGCCTTCATGTCCGGGCGGGGAGCAGGCCGGAGGAGTGCATCGAGGTTCACGGGCATCTCGACGGCATGCGCTGCCGTGGCAGGTGTGTCGGTGTGTTCCCACTGCCGGTTGAGCTCGACGACTGGAAGATGGATGACAAGCTGACCAACGAGCAGTTCGCTCTGTTCGTGTGTCCCGAGTGCTGCGGACCAAGCCGTCCGCATGTCCTGTGGTTCGATGAGTTCTACGAGAGTGCGCACTACCGCTTTGAGGAGGCTCAGCGAGCAGTGGCGAACGCATCACTGTGTATCACTGCTGGCACGTCGGGAGGTGTGCCGCTGGCCGCTCGACTTGCGACCATCGCCGCACGGGCGGGAGCGAACCTGATCGAC
>CAYTWC010000464.1:0-1500 GCA_964441975.1 uncultured Acidimicrobiaceae bacterium
GTTCTCGGGGGTTGTGATGACAGCGGCCGCCCCTGCGTCCCTGAGGCGGTAGGTGAGTGCGTCGGGGCCGAACAATGTCGCCAGCGGTACCGAGATCGCACCCAGTTTCCATATCGCAATGTGGGCGATCCCAGCCATCTCGGACTGAGGAACGACGACACCGACGCGATCGCCTGCCGTGACACCAACCGACGAGAGATAGCCGGCGAGCCGGTTCGATCGAATGGCCAATTCACCAAACGTTCTCGTCGTCGCGGTTCCATCTTCGTGCTCGACAATGAGCCCGACTCCGTCAGGAGCCTGGGCGTCGATACACGCCGAACCGAGGTTCAACCGATCCGGCACGGGCCACTCAAACGATGCGCGCGCGTCCTCGTATGACGGCACCCCTGAACGCGGGAACAACCGATCAGCCATGGGGACGAATGGTCGAACGCCCGCTGGGCGTGGGATTCGCGCGGCGCGGCGGTTCCGCATGGCCGGTGCATGCGCGGCGGGGATCGCTTCGCGGCAATGAACGATGGACTCCCTCGTCAGCCCTCCGGCTGTGCGCCACGCGGCACCGTCCCTTCGTGGTCAGCTTGGTAGGCGGTGACTTCGAAGCCAGAGCCTACCTGGTGTCGATGATGGGGCACTTCAGGGAATCGGCAACAGTATCGACAGCAGTATCGGGTGCTTGACAATCGAACGTATGTTCGATAGGTTGGGGGTATGAAGACATATCCCGATTCGTCGGGTGAGGTCTTCGGTGAGAACGTCGACTTCCCTCTCGCTGAGACGGTGTTGCTTGACGAAGAGCTCGCCACGATCGACGACACAGCCCTTGAAACCTCCATCGTCGAGCTCAAACGCCAGATCGATGTCCAACGGACGCAGCTCTTGCTCCGTATTGCTGAGTATCACCGGCGCGACCTTGGTCGAACCCGTCACCTGCTGTCGACGGTCGGGTGGATGAAACAGGCGCTTCGGCTCACATCCGCAGCGGCGTCACGCATGCTGCGGACAGCCCGATCGTTGCGTCATATGCCAGATGTCGCCACGGAATCGGCGAAGGGTCGGGTCACCCCTGATGCGCTGGAGTTGCTTGCACAGGCGAGGCGGCGACATCCCGATCCCTTCTCGGATCATCAGGGAGTGTTCGCCGAGATCGCCCAGTATCTGTCGATCAAGGACCTACGGGTTGCGATCGAGCATTGGGAACAGCAGATCGACTTCCCATCCGCCGTTGCACGAGTGATGCATCAGCGCGAGCGTCGGCGAGTGTCGATGTCCCAGACCTGGGAAGGGATGTGGCACCTTGATGCTGTGCTCGATCCCGAGACCGGCGCAACCGTCGATACCGCAATCAGATCGATTGTCGACCGTGAAAATGTGGCGGCTTCCCGTGAGGGTTCTGACGACCGGCGCCAGCCTTGGCAGCGTCGTGCAGATGCGCTCGCCGACATCGCCGCATACTGGCTCAACCACTCCGAGTCGATCGGGACATCGGGAGGCAGCAAA